>JAPLGI010000165.1 GCA_026390245.1 Caldisericota bacterium | reverse complement strand
TGTTCGTTGATGCCCATCTCGGCTCCCCACATCCAGAATGGCCTGCAGAGCAGGACAGCGTTCGTTTCCCGGACCTGATCGACTTCGATGTACGTCGTCCTGAGACTCAGCTCGGCGTGAGTCTCGTGTGGAACAGCTGTCAGGAGCTGGGCTTCATTCGGTTCGCGGTCACTGTTCTTCGCTAGCAGCGTATGACCATTCGATGTCATTGGAGCAAGAGCCGCAAGCGTATCACACATCACATGCCTCCAGGACTACGATGCTTGCCGGTGACTGAGATCGTTTGTGGCCGAGGCCTCGCGACCGTTTCAGAGAGTCTGGTTGCGTATCCACCGGTCGAGATGCTGCAAGAGGCTCTCCTGGTTCTCCATCGGCAGAAACAGAGACGGCGTCGGCAGGACGGTCCGGATACGATCTGCGTAGGCTGTGCTGAAGCTGCGGTTGTCCAGCATGAAGACCGTTCGCAGCGTCTGCGGGTCCATCTGATGCAGTGTATACCCGAGCAGAGTCAACGCATAGGGCAGGTCGAACTGCCGGAATGGGTCGCCACGCTTCTCCTTGACTGCCTGTTTGAGTCGCGTCACTGTCGGAAGAAACGAGTTGGGAAACTGCAGCTTGGTGACGAACAGGAATTTCGCTGAGACGATGTCGCCAAAGCTGAGGTAGTCGAAGGGAATGAGCAGAATGGCCCTGCTCTGCCCGGAGAACTGCTCCAGTAGCTCGGTGCGGGTGTGCCCGTTCTTGGGAAGCAGCAGAACGTATTCGGATAGTCCCGGCTCGCGGGCGAGGAACGACTGCAGGCGGCGCAGTGTCTCGAGCGAGTTCGAGGCGACCATGGCTTTTCCCGGGAAGCGTCTCATCGTTTCGGCAATGAGGCGGGCTCCGCCCTTTTCAAATCCGGACTCGTTTGGCTTTGGCAGGTGAAGAGTCACAAAGGTGGGAACACGTGGCCCGTCTGGTTCACTGTCGACGATCACGGCCGCAGGATCGGGCCCCGCCAGGCCGAATGTCTCGGGGAGGAACCGCTGATCGCCGGAAGGGCATACACTTGTTCCCGCGAGGAAGAATTGTGCGTGAGTGCTGCATGCCCTGATGCGAGTGGCAAGGACTGTTCTGGTGCTGGCGAGCGTGATCTCCTGACCCTGACGTTCCATCCAGACAGCGTAGGCAGGGTTGTCAGCGTTATCCAGGACAGAAGCAAGGTCCTGGCATTGTGTCAGGTATGCCATTCGCATCGTTGGCGGCAGTGCCTCTCCTACGTTCGCGAATGCCGCGACCATCGTGTCCGCGGTTGACCTGAGAGCCGCGAATTCGCCTGCGGACCACAGTGTTTCGCCGATGGCGATGCGCCCTCGGACCCCCGCGTTCTCCTGATGCGTCACGTTCACGTAGAGTTCCTCGAGCAGAGTCCTTGCACGTTCAGCCAGATCGGCCACGATGGCAAGGCCCGGAACCTCGGCTCGTTCACCTGCAACACCCGCGATGATGCGCAGCATGATTGAAGTGACCTGCACTTCAGGCACATCGATCACATCACTCATGAGTTTCTCTGTCTCGGGCGAAGACACGAGGACTGATGCCGACTCGCCAAGTTCTCGAAAGACATGTGGTGCTTCGGCGAGGTCGGTTACGTGAAGGTGTGCGGTGCGTGCACGAGCCAGCGACTCCCGGACGGGACAGACACCATGAAACGGACAGCTCGGTTCGAGCTGACAATGGGCTGCCGATATGTGACTTATGAGGCGTGATTTCTTCAGGAAGAGCGGCATGCCGGGGATGAACACCGAGCGCGTCTCCCATTCATAGACAATGAGCGCAGATAGTTCAAAGCCGAACTCGCGACGCATGGCAGGGCTGCGGGTCGCTCCATCGAGGAGCATGAGGCAGACAAGGTTGTTGGGGCTTTCCTGTGATATCCAGAGAGGGCGCGCGTCACCAGGAAGGGTGTCCTCCAGGAGAGGTTCGATAGCTGCTGGAGCACGCAACAGTACGGCAACAGGGGACGCGGATGCCTGGATATCCCCAAGGTAACGCGCTCGAAGCGATCGGGGTTCGCATTGGAGAAGGACATCGCGGCCAGCAGCCAGCAGCGCCTGCTCGGGAGATGGCATGTCCCCGACGACACCCGGCTTCAGAGCCTTCAGGCGTGGCAGGCGCGAACGGTCAAGGTCCGTCAGAACGGTCTGGAGGACCGCCATGTCACCTGGCTGTGTCACCGTCCGGGTATCGCCGGTGTCCAGGAGCCCGAGATCTGCCACGACTGGATAGAGGAACTGGATCCGTTGCACAATGGCATCAGGGAGAGCGGACTGGGCTATCTTGTCCTTCAGCTTGCGGTAGAAGCGAAACAGGGAGAGGCTGTCCCCAAGAGCCCTGTGAGCTTCCTCCTTCTTGATTTCCAGGGAGTCCACGAGTGCTACCAGACTGTGACTCTGCAGGTCCGGGAAAAAGATGCGGGCAAGTTCCAGCGTGTCAAAAACGGGGTTGGCGAGTTGACCGTGCAGCGCTCTGCGAAGAAAACCTTCATCAAAGCTGGAGTTGTGGGCCAGCAATGGACTTCCGCCGGCAAACTGCAGAAACTCGTCGACAACCTGGTCTACGGGTTCTGCCGGTTCGAGGTCAAGAGGACTTATTCCTGTCAGGGCGGATATGAATTCGGGAAGACGGGCGCCCTCCTTCAGGCGGCAGAACTGCTCAAATCGGCCGACCTCCTTGCCTCCACGCACCTTCACGGCGCCAATCTCGATGATCTGATCGGAAGTCTGGTCGAGGCCTGTTGTTTCGAGGTCGAAGAAGACAAGTTCCTGTTCGTTTTTCAAGTGGTTCCTTTCTACTTGAAGTAGGCAATTGTCACCCCATCGCCACCCTCTTCAGGGCTCGAAAAGCTGAAGTGATCAATACTTGGCAGGGTCTTGAGGAATTCATGGATCTGTTTTCGCAGAATGCCGGCACCCTTGCCGTGGCAGATGTAGACAAACGAAAGGCCTGACAGATAGGCGACGTCAATGTACTTGTCGAGTTTCTCGAGTGCCTCGTCGACACGAGTCCCATGCAGGTCAATCTTCATGGGGACGAATGGCAGCGTTGGTTCGCGCGCTCCGCTGTACTGCATGGCGCGGTTCTGATAGGAGTTGAGCTCTGGTTCGGTCAACTTGCGCACCTGTGTCTCAGGAACCGTTGTACGCATGGAACCCGACTGGAGCACAAGCTTGCGCTTGTCCTTCATGACATCGATGACGATGGCCTGCTTGTTGACCGATGTAATGATGACCAGGTCACCTGGCAGGATTTCCTCGACGGGCGTGAACGGAGGCTTCTCCTCGTAAGGCTCTGCTCTCTGGACAAGCTCATCGCGTGTCGCTTCAACCTCGCGCTTTGCATCACGAGCGGCCTGTGGCTGGTTCTTGAGGCTGTCCTGATATTGCTTCATAAGGTCGTCCATGCGCCTGCTGACATCGTCGACGATGCGCTGGGCCTCGGCATGGGCCGTTTTCAGCTCCTGCTTTTCGCTTGCTTCGAGCAGTGCGAGCTTGGCCTCGTAGTCATCGCGAAGCTTCTCGAGTTCCTGCTGGTTCACATTAAGGCTGTCCTTGGTGTGGCTGATCTCCTGGGAATCGGTCACGATGCGGCTCATCAGCTCGGTGGTTGCCTTGTGCTCGTTGCTCAGCTCGTCATGAGCCAGCGCAAGTACGGCCTCCGGGAGGCCCAGTCTCTCGCAGATGGTGAACGCATGGCTTTCGCCAGGGGAGCCAAGGATGAGCTCGTAGGTCGGCCGAAGCGTTTCAACGTCGAATCCGACAGAAGCGTTTCGTATCTGGTCGTAGCGGTATGCAAGCAGCTTCAGGCTGCTGTAGTGCGTCGTAATGACCGTGGTGACACGCTTCTGATACAGGAAATCGACGATGCCGGTAGCGATGGCTGAACCCTCCTCAGGATCAGTGCCCACACCCAGTTCATCCAGCAGGACTAGAGAGTACCGCGTCGCCTGCCCCAGGATGCAGACGATGTTTGACATGTGAGCTGAGAACGTCGACAGACTCTGTTCGATGCTCTGCTCATCGCCTATGTCGACAAAGACCTCGTCATACAGGCCAACCGTGGATCCCTCCGAAGCGGGGATGAAGAGTCCAGCCTTGCTGATGAGAACAGTGAGGCCCAGGGTCTTCAGGGCAACGGTCTTGCCTCCCGTATTTGGGCCGGTGATGACCACCATGAAGTAGTCCTTGCCGATGGAGAAGGAAATCGGCACGCACTCTGCAACGAATGGGTTGCGGACGTTGCGCAGGTTGGTCTCCAGGTTGGGGCTCACTGCTGGCCTGACACCCTTCCATGATCTCGCCAGGCGGCCCTTGGCCAGGCTGAAGTCGAGATGACCAGCCACGTTCAGGGACTTCTCGACATCCGGGGCGGCCTTTGCGATGAGGTCTGTGAGGTAGAGAAGGATGCGCGATATCTCCTTCTTCTCATCGGACTGCAGGATCTGAAGACGATTGTTGAGGTCAATCACGCGTGTGGGTTCAACAAACAGGGTCATGCCACTGTCGGACTGATCGTGAACAACCGACTGGATTGCATCCTTGAACTCGCGCTTGACCGGGATCACATACCTGTCATTCCGCATGGTGACGATGCGGTCTTGAACGGCACGGCCATAGGTCTCGCTGCCCAGGATGTCCTGGAGCACCTTGTTGATGGTCTTCTGCAGTTCGATCTTCTCACGGCGAATGGCAGCTATATTGATCGACGCGTCGTCGAGAACGTCCCCATCCTGGTTGACACAGCGCTCTATCTCCTGCGCGAGGGACGAAAACGGCTTGACGTCCTGGGAGATGCTGAATAGCGAGGGATAGAGGTCCTTGATCGTCACGAAGGCCTTGCGCACGCGTGACAACTCGTTCAGCACGACGCAGACCTTCCACACTTCCTGACCGGCAAGCTGCAGACGGACCTTGGCCTTGTCCAGTTCAGCCCTTACGTCGAGGAGGTTGCTGAGGGTAAGGTCGCCAAACCGCTCCAGGTAGGAACTTGCTTCATCGGTCTCGATCTGGGCTGCCCTGATGGCGTCAATGCTGTCGAGCGGACCCAGTGCACGTGCTTCTTCGGCGCCCAGCGTAGACTCCGCCTGCGATGCCAATGCTTCCTGGATACGGTCGAAGCCGACTTTGCCGTACGTGTACTCGCGAATCGCCTGCTGAGCCTCTATGACCGGGTTCTTCGTAGTATCCCCCCTACACGACTTGCGAGGGCGGTCTCGACGAAGCCGACAAGGACATCGACTTCCTCGCCCAACAGCGTTCGGTCGGGTGAGGCAAACTCCATCGAGAAGCCCACGCTCTTCTTGCCTGCCGGCAGACTGCCCCCCTGAAAGCTGTCGAACACGACTGTTGCCTTGAGGAGAGGGCCACTGTTCTCAGTGATGATCGCCTGCAGTTCGCCGGCTGTCACGCTGCTGTCCACAAGAACAGCGATGTCACGCCGGATGGACGGGAACTTTGAAAACTCTTTGAACGTAACGGTCGACATGCTCTTCAGCAGCGCGTCGACAGAAAATTCGGCGTAGAAGGCGTCTCGTTCCAGACCCAGCAGCGTGCCGACCTCATGCCTCAAAATGCCGAGCGTTCCCAGCGACGTGGTCCCCGAGGAGATCAGAACGCTTGCTCCAGGCTCCAGAAGAGGGCCGTCGAATGGCGCGACGGCAAAAGAGATATGCAGATCGTGCAGCATTGACTCGGCGATCCCTTTCAGCACAAAGATGCTGGAACTGAGGGCGGGCGTCGTCCAGTTGGTGTCTTGCCACTTGCCTGTCAGGAGAATGCCGAGGCTCGTCTCTTCTTCGAATGACCGGTCGCGAACGCTGAACGTCTTGCCTGTCTCGAAGGAAGCGAAGCCCTCGCGACCTCGCGACAGGTTTCGGAGCGCGGCTCCCGCCAGGCCAACAACCATTGTGGGGCGCAGCGCGTCCCAGTCCTCGGTGAGCGGATTGAGCAGCAGCGGGGCTGGAGGAAGGCCCATCGCAACCACGACTTCCTGGTGCACGAAGCTGACCGTGCGTGATTCGACGAGGCCGATCCCTGCGAGAGTCTGACGCAGGCGCTTGCAGAGCGTCTTGAGAGGTGATTCTGAACCACGTCGCAGCAAAAGTCTTGGCGCATGTGAGGGAAACTCGTCAAAGCCCTCCATCCTGACGATTTCTTCGACATATTCCGGCCAGGCTGTCAAGTCGCCGCGGAACGATGGTGGTGTCACGGAGAACGTCGTGCCAGTGACCCTTGACGTAATTCCTTCGTAGCCGAACAGTCGCCGAATGTCCTCGGTCCCAAGGTCTGAACCAAGGTAGCCGTTTACCCGGACCAGGTCGAGACTCAGCGACGGCCTGACAGGAACGGGGATACCGGCGGAAGCGACCCGTGAGATATAGGAGCCCAGGCATTGCTCGCGGACGAGTGCTGACAGAACCGAAGGGACGGCACTGACCGTGAGTCCAGGATCCGTGCCTCGCTCGTAGAGATAGGCGGCATCTGTCTTGATGCCAAGGTGCCTGCTCGAGCGCGCAACCGCTCTCGGATCGAAGTGCGCAATCTCAAAAACGACACGGGTCGTCGTGGCCGTCACGCTGGATGCCAGTCCTCCCATGACGCCAGCGACCGCCACTGGAGCAGTTGCATCTGCGATGACGAGCGTGCCGGGTTCAAGCAGGCGCAACACACCGTCGAGCGTAACAATGGTCTCTCCAGGCAGGGATGTCCGTACGATGATACGATGCTCCAGGAGACGGTCGTAGTCAAATGCATGAGTCGGCTGTCCATACTGTTTGAGGCAAAGATTGGTCATGTCGACGATTCTGCTGACAGGGCGAACACACAACTGGTACAGCTGAGTCCGGAAGGCGTGACTCGATGGGCCCGACACGACGTCCTGGACGAGGACACCGATGTAGGAACTGCACAGAGACCGGTCTTCGATGGTCACCATCAATTCTCCGTCGTTTCGTGCATGCGGAAGGGCCGATGGCAGCGGCAGCTTGATGTCGCCGATATCGAACGGCTGGTTTGCCTGTCTGGCCTTGAGCACTTCAATCCATCTGGCCAATCCCAGCACCGACAGGGCGTCTCCCCGGTCAGGAGTGACGCTCACCTCAAAGGAGGTGTCGCCAACGGGCCATGCCTGCTCAAACAAGCTTCCAACAACCGCTCCTGCCCCAAGATGCAGGATGCCTTCCTTCTCTTCGGCGGACAGGAGGTCGCCATCGAGTCCCAGCTCCTTCCATGAACAGAGCATGCCGGATGACTCTACGGCGCCAAACATGCGCGCCGCGATCTCCATGCCATCGGCGGTCCTGCCGCCTGGGACAACCACCGGGACAATGTCTCCCTCCAGGACGTTGGTGGCAGCGGTGCACACGCTGGCCGTGCCGCGTGGACCAAGGTCAAGGTCCACCAGCTGAAGCTTCTGGTGTGTCGGGTGGGGCGCAGCATGTGTAACCCGTGCAACGAAGACATCACTGAACCTGACGCTGGTCGTCTCCATCGATTCGATTTCAATACCGACGTCGCCCAGCTTTGTGACCAGCTCCTCGGGAGTGTAGTCAAAATCGATCGTGGCGTGCAGTGCAGACAGCTTGATTCTCATGCAGTCACCTCAAAACTGACTCAGGAAGTCCAGGTCGTTGTCGTAGAACATGCGGATGTCACGAATCCCGTACTTGATCATCGCTATCCGCTCGATGCCCCATCCAAACGCAAACCCCTGGTAGATGCTGGTGTCGTATCCGACTTCCTGAAGGACATTCTGGTGAACCATGCCTGATCCGCCCATCTCGATCCAGCCCGAGTTCTTGCAGGTCGGGCACCCTTTGCCGCCACAGATCGGGCAGGAGATTGCTGTCTCGGCCCCCGGCTCGACAAATGGAAAGAATGAGGGAAGCAGCTTGACAGTGGTGGATGGGCCGAATACTCCTCTCACGAATTCCTGCAGCACTCCCTTCAAGTCGGCGAACGTAATGCCCTTGTCGATGACGAGCCCTTCGACCTGTGTAAACACTGGAGTGTGGCTTGCATCGACCGCGTCGCGACGGTAGCATCTTCCGGTGGCAATCATTCGAATGGGGGGCTTCTCGCGCTTCATGGTGCGGACCTGGATAGGCGATGTATGCGTTCGGAGAAGAGTACCGGGTGCCAGGTAGAATGTGTCCTGCATGTCTCGCGCAGGATGATCCGCAGGAATGTTGAGTGCCTCGAAGTTGAAGTACTCCTGCTCGATTTCCGGACCGTCTTCAATGTCGAATCCCATTGAAAGGAAAACGGACTCGACCTCCTCCTCGACTTGTGTGAGGATGTGCTTTCTGCCTGTCGGCATGAGTTGTCCGGGCAGAGAGAAGTCGATGTCGTACCTGCGCGTCGTGGAAGACAACTCTGAAAGTCTCTGTTCGATGGCTTGTACCGCCCATTGCTTGAGAACATTGACTTGTTCGCCGAACTGCTTCCTCTGGTCCTGGGATACGGTTGAGATCTGCTTGAGCAATGCCGTAAGGGTACCCTTCTTTCCAAGGTACTCGATCTGAGCATTGCGAACGTCCTGAGCATCGCGAGCGGCAGTCAGCCGCGCCTCCAGGGCCGAACGTATTTCGTCTATCGTGCTTGGCATGTGATGCTCCTCGTTCAGTGTCAATCAGGAGATGGTCATTTGAATTGTACGTTGATTCCGGCTGTTTACAAGCAAATCTGCAGTTCACACGAGTCGCTTGGAGACGAGCACAGGGGTGTTGTGTCACGCGGGCGGGGGCCGGCTTGCCGTGGCGATTCTCATGCGATTGCTGCTATACTTGCTCTTGGCAGAGGTCCGCGCACATTGCTGCAATGAGGAGATGTCATGACGACAAAGCCCAAGGCAAGCAGGCACATTGGCAAGAACCAGACGAGCATCAAGGCGGAAAACACATCGAGCATTCTCCGAACGGTTCATGAGAGAAGCGATGTTTCCCGGGCAGACCTGGTCCGGCTTACTGGATTGACCGCTCCGACGGTCTCGCGTATTGTCTCCTTTCTCGTTGAGCAGGGCGTTGTCACCGAGTCGCCGGGATCGAGTACAGGCGTGGGGCGCAAACCGGTTGTCCTGCACTTCAATGGCAGGTCGCGCTATATCGTAGCCATAGACTTCTCTTGGGCGCATGTCCGTACTGCCGTCATGGACCTTGCGGGGGGCATCCTCGATCATACCGAGCGGACCATTGATCCTCGGGGCTCCATCAAAACCGAGTTCGAGAGAGTGCTGGAGACCATTCAGGAACTGCTCAACCGTCACCGGGGAATCACGGTCATCGGAATGGGCTTCTCCGCGCCCGGGCTCATCAACTCTGAGGCGGGAGTTGTTATCAGTGTGCCGAACTTCCCATCGATTCGCAACCTCCAGGTCCGGCAGCTGCTGCAGGCGCGTTTCGGTTTTCCAACGTTCGTTATCAATGATGCAAACGCTGAGGCTGTTGCCGAGAAGTTCTTCGGTCAAGGCCGCGATGCCTCGGATTTTGTGCTGGTACACCTTGGCTATGGGATCGGTGCTGGCATCATTGCTGGGGGACGCTTGTACACTGGCAACTTTGGCGTCTCGGGCGAAATCGGCCATACGTCGGTCGACCGCCGTCACGGCAAGTGGTGTGATTGTGGAAACCGTGGATGCGTCGAGTTATATGCGGGGCTCCGCGGCATTCTCGAAGACACTTCGGCCCAGGTCGGTCGGCAACTCTCGTTTGGGGAGCTTCAACAGTTGAGTGCCGAGGGAGACGTCAAGGTGCTGAGTGTCCTGAAGGAGAAGGGTGAGCTGATCGGATACGCGGTCGTCAATCTGGTGAACCTGCTGGCTCCTCAGCGTATCATCGTCACAGGCCAGGTGGCGGCTCTAGGGGCTCCCATTCTGGAGCCTATGAAGCGCACCATCACGGAGCGTTGCTTTTACCACGTCGCCAATCAGGTCTCTATCACACTGTCCTCCTTGTCCGAAAACAGTACTCTTCTTGGGGCAATGACGGTGGTTCTCGACGATTTCCTCGAGAACCCGTATGATTTCCTGACTGCTGGAGAGGAACGCCGTCGCTGAACGACCCTGTTCGAAGGCTTGACAGCCCATGTCGTCACCGTACAATGATCGTATTAGTAATGTTGTGTGCAAAACCGAATGAGAGGTCGGCGACATGAAGAAGTCAAACACTGCAGGGCGTATGGTGGCAGGGGTCGACATAGGGGGAACGAAGGTCACCTTCATCCTATGGTCCGATGAGTCCATTGAGTACAAGCTCGTTCTGCCCTACGCCGCTCAGTCCAGTCGCGAATTCTCGGAGCTGATTCTGAAGGGAATGGCAGACCTGCGCCAGCGGGCGGCAGAT
>JAPLGI010000154.1 GCA_026390245.1 Caldisericota bacterium | reverse complement strand
GAAAACCCCGTCAAACCGGAACCCACGGACCGTATCGACCGTATGGGCAAAATCATCATCCGTTTCGCCGGGGAAGCCAACGATGATGTCTGTTGTCAATGTCCAATCGGCATTCTCGCGAATGGGCTCTGCAAGCCTTGCATAGTCTGCGACTGTATGCCGCCTGTTCATCCGCTCAAGGATCCGGTCGCTTCCCGACTGCAGTGGAAGGTGCAGACGATGCTCGATGTGCCGCAGCTGCATGAGCTGTCTCACTTCGTCCGGCGTGAAATTGGCCGGATGAGAGCTGAGGAACCAGAACCAGAAGCTGCCGTCCAGTCCATCGACGCTACGCATTGCCTCGACAAGTCCACTATTGCCCGACCGATACCTGTTGATATTCTGGCCCAGGAAGAGCAGCTCACTGAAGCCGCTCCCGATGGCTCGTTCGGCCCGATGCAGAACTTCGCCAACATCGACAATGACCTCGGGGCCTCGTGCCCTTGGAACGATACAGTACGTACAGTAGCTTTCGCATCCACGAACAACTTCAATGTCAGCAGTGGGAAAGAGTGACTGGGGAGCACTGCAGTCCAGTTCACCGAGCGGCACGACTGACCCTACCACAGCAAGCACATGCTCCACATCCGTCGTGCCATCCACGACATTCAGGCCGCGGCCTGCTATACGAATCGCTCGTTCCTTGTCAAGCGTGGCCGTGCAACCCATGAAAACGATGCGGGGAGCTCCAACCAACTTCGCTGCTTCCCCAAGGAAGCTGAAGGCCTTTTCTTCGGCCTTCTCTCGGACCGCACAGGTATTGATGATGACCAGGGAGGCGTCGCCAAGACTCTCGGCAGGCTGATGGCCTCCCCGTGCAAGTGCATCGGCGATCGTAGCACTGTACAGCTGGTTGAACTGGCACCCGAATGTCCTGATGAGAAAGCGGACCACGTCAGCGATCCCTCTGCAGGAGTGTTATCGACGTACTGCTCCCCGTTGCGGCATCGATGTCAATCACTACCGCCATCAGCGTTGCATCACCCTCCGCAACACGCGGTGCGTACATGATGCCCGTCTGGAAGCGGCGCATCATGACCTCAGGGTCAAGCCCGATGATCGAAGCCCGCACCCCCGTCATGCCAACATCAGTAATGAAAGCAGTTCCTGCGCTGGTGATGCGTGCATCTGCCGTGGGGACATGCGTATGCGTTCCAAGCACTGCCGACACGTGGCCGTCCAGAAGACTCAGCATTGCAGCCTTCTCGGCCGTGGCTTCCGCATGAAAGTCGACGATCTTTACGCACACGCTTCCAACCTGAGGATCGTGCAGGACTTCTTCCACATACCGAAACGGGTTATCCACGCCATTCATGCAATACTGACCCATGACGTTGATGACAGCCAGGGGGCCATCCGGCGTCTGCCAGATAACCGACCCATGGCTCCTGATGGCAGGACTGACATTGCCTGGGCACAGCACCTGCGAGTATTCCTGCATGAGGTCGAGGATTTCGGGCTTGCCAAGCGTGTGATTGCCCCCGGTGAATATGTCGACGCCTGCAGCGCTCAGTTCTTCGAACGCGGATCGTGTCATGCCGGTCCCATGCGTCGCGTTTTCCGTATTTGCCACGACGACAGTGGCCTGAAGCTCTTGCTTGAGCTGTGGAAGCAGCCGCCGGACGATCGTTCGCCCCGGACGCCCAAAGACATCACCGATGAACAGCAGCCTCACGAGGAGACCGTCCCGGCGACGCGCACAGCAAAAACGCTGGCCCTTGAGGGCCAGCGCGTATGAACCGACTGATGTGGAAGAAACAACAGGTGCGTCGTGCTACTTCTTCGATACCGTCTTCGCTGTACCCTCGGCAGGAGCAGTTCCCGGTGCAGGAGCAGTTCCCGGTGCAGGAGCAGTTCCCGGTGCAGGAGCAGCACCTTCGACCGCAGCACCCTCCACGGGAGCAGGGGGAGCTTCTTCGACAGCCGGAGCAACGACAGAGAAGACCGTCGCCATCTCGCTCGTAAGGACCCTCACCTTGTCGCCAAGTTTCAAGTCAGCCACATGGATGGAATGCTTCAAGCCAAGCTCGGAAACGTCAACCTCCAGGTAGTCGGGAATGTCAAGCGGCAGGGCTTCGACTTCAAGCTCGTACAGTGAGTGCTCGAGGACTCCCCCCTCCTTGAGGCCGATAGCCGTTCCAACAGGACGAATCGGAATCCTGCTGGTCAGCGGTTCGTCAAGAGAAATCGAAAGGAAGTCAACGTGTGTATAGGTGTCACGAATCGGATTCATCTGATACTCGTGCACAACGGTCGTCATGATCTTGCCGCCCTCAAACTGGAGGTCGATAATGGCAGACTCGCCAGTCGTCCGACGGATACGCTCGAATGCTCGCACGGGAACGGCAACGGACATGGCGGTCATTCCGTGACCGTAAACCACTGCTGGAACAAACCCCTGTCTGCGCAGGGCGCTCAACTTGCCATGCTTGCCGCTCTCACGCGCAACGGCTTCTATCGCTACTCTTTGCATACCAACTCCTCAGTCATAAGATACCGGCATATCCTCGGGATTATATGTCAAATCAGCTCTGAATCAAGTAGACAGCCTTCAGACTGTCATAGCTGGAAGAGGGCCGAGACTGATGAGTGATTGTGGATGCTGTAGATAGCCTTGGCAATGAGCTCTGACACAGACAACACGGTGAACATCGAGGGATACTCGCGTCCAGGAACGAACATCGTGTCCGTCACAATCACTTCGCTGAAGTTCGACCGGGCGAACAATCCAAGGGACTCCCCCGCAAAAACTGCATGAGTAGCGCAGGCAATGACGCTCCTGGCACCCTCGGCCAGGGCACGATTGCAGGCATTCAACATCGTATTGCCCGTATGGATTGCATCGTCGGCAATGATAACATTCTTGCCTCGTACATCACCAATCAGCGACTGAATCTCGACGGTGTCCGGAGAGAGACGCTTCTTCACGAACAGGGCCTGGGAAGCATGAATAGTCTGGGCAAATGTGCTGGCCCTGGCCACGCCTCCCACATCGGGAGAAAGGACCACAAGATCTTCGAGCTCCTTTCGCTGAATGTACTGTGCAAACTGAACCATCGCCGTCAAGTTGTCGGCAGGGATATCGAAAAAGCCCTGAATCTGGGCAGCATGGAGATCGATTGCGACCACGCGATCTGCGCCAGCCACTGTCACGAGATTCGCAACCAGCTTGGCACTGATAGGCTCTCTCGACCGAACTTTTCGATCCTGGCGAGCGTACCCGAAAAATGGGATGATTGCCGTAATGCTCGCGGCTGAAGCGCGCTTCAGAGCGTCGAGGAGAATCAGCAACTCCAGCAGATTCTCTGCAGGGGCGTTGGTAGGCTGGATGACGTAGACGTTCAGACCTCGCACGTTTTCCGTGATGCGGAGCTTGATCTCTTCGTCAGGGAATCGGCCAACTTCAGCCTGGCCCAGAGGGATACCAAGGTAAGACGCGACCTTCTCAGCTAGCGGCCTGTTTGCGTTACCCGAGAAGATCTTGATCCGATTGTACTCATTGTCCATTTTTCTTCCTCCTGACCCATCCCTCTTTGTCAACTTGAACGGCTCGCGCGATGCCAAGAGCTTCCGAGGGCACGTCATGGGTGATTGTCGACCCTGTTGCAGTGTACGCTCCCTCATGAATCGTCACTGGAGCAACCAGATTGTTGTTGGCGCCGATGAAGACGTCTTTCTCGATGACCGTGCGGTGCTTGACGCGCGTGAATCCATCGTAGTTGCAGGTAATTGTACCGGCTCCGACGTTGACGTTCTCGGCAATGGAAGCGTCACCGATATAGGACAAATGCGGGATCTTGCTCCCTGCCCCCAGGGAAGAGGCCTTGAGTTCACAGAAGGCACCGACTTTTGATCGCTCGGCTGTGACGGTTCCAGGACGGATGTAGGCAAAGGGACCAACGATACAGTTGCTGCCGATCGTGGAGCCCTCTACGAAGGACGCCAGAACTGTCGTCTGGTCGCCCACCTGCGCATCGATGAGAATCGTGTTGGGTCCAATGATGCTGGAAGTGCCCACTCTGGTGCTTCCTTTCAGGCACGATCCCTGGCGAATCTCGGAATCGCGTCCGACAACAACATCCCAGTCGATGCGAACCGTTCCTGGCATATCGACAGTAATGCCCTCTCCGAACAGACGGTCCAGCTTCCGCTGCTGAAGGAGGCTGGCAGCGACCACCAGCTCCGCACGGTCGTTGACGCCAGACATCTCCCACACTCCGCGAGCCAAGCTGCAATGTGCGCGACTGCCGTCCTGAACGGCCATGGAGATACAGTCGGTGATGTAGTACTCAACCTGGGCATTGTCTGGTTTCATCCGTTCAAGCCATCTCCGAAGCTCAGCCGAACGGAACAGATAGACGCCCGCATTAATCTCGTGTATGCCAAGTTGTTCCGCACGGGCGTCTCGAGCCTCAACAATCCCGACAAACGCTCCATCCTGTGCCCGCACAATGCGCCCCAGCTGTCCAGCATCCTCTACATGAGCGGCAAGGACAGCTGCCTCCGCGTGCTCAGCGACGCTCTCGTCGAGAAATTCGCGGTAGTTCTCTGCAGTCGGAAACGGATTGTCTCCGCTGCATATGAGGACATACTCAGCAGAGACACACTCCATGCCACACTGGACGGCGTGACCACTGCCATGCTGTTCAGGCTGAACCGCATAGATGAGACGGCTGCCAAGTGCCAAACGAAATCCATCGTTGGCCTCCGGCGTCACCACAATCGGCTGTGCATCAATGTCCTTGACCGCATCAACAACATACCAGAGCATAGGATGCCCAAGGATGTCGTGGAGAACCTTGGGCACTGCGCTCTTCATGCGGGTGCCAAGCCCTCCGGCCAGAATCATGACTTGTACAGTGGGGCTGGGCATCAGGAGCCTACCTCTTCAGGATTCCCAGTTCAAGAGCCGACTCCTGGAACATGTCGGCTGCAAAGTCGAGCTGTTCCTTCGTGTGCCCCGAACACAACATGCAGCGGATGCGCGCCAAGCCTTGCGGAACGGTCGGGAAGCCTAGCGATTGCGCAAAGACTCCCTTCTCGAACAACTTGGCAGAGAGATTCTTTGCCAGCTGACTGTCGCCGATAATGATGGGAGTAATCGGCGTCTCGCTGCGCCAAGTGTCAAACCCATAGCTCTTCATTCTTGCTTTGAAGTGCGCCGCGTTTTCCCAGAGCCTGCGCACGAGATCATCACTCTCGGTCAAGATGTCGACAACCTTCAGGATTGCCCCAGCATCGGC
Organism: Caldisericota bacterium; assembly: GCA_026390245.1. Lineage (GTDB taxonomy): Bacteria > Caldisericota > Caldisericia > Cryosericales > Cryosericaceae > Cryosericum. Next base: position 573 of record JAPLGI010000154.1, on the reverse strand, counting down.
TGGCGTCATGGTCGAACTGAACAAGATCGGACGAGACTTGTTCTTCAGATACTCCACAAGCGTGTGCGTACCCGCGACGTATCCGCCTACCACGCCAAACGCCTTCGACAGGGTTCCGACCTCGACATCAACTTGTCCCTCGAGGTGAAAGTGATTGACAATACCGCGCCCATGATCGCCCAGGACCCCCTCGCCGTGTGCATCATCGACCATGCTCACTGCGCCATGCCTCTTGGCGACCTCAACGATGTCCGGCAGCGGCGCGATGTCCCCGTCCATACTGAAAACACCATCGGTGATGACCATCTTCGTGCCCGGCTCAGCGTCGTATTCCTTCATCTTCTCTTCGAGACTGGCAACGTCGCAGTGTTTGAAGGGCACGATCTTCGCCCTGCTGAGACGACAGCCGTCGATGATGCTGGCATGATTCAATTCGTCGCTGAAGATGAGGTCTCCGTCGTGCACCAGCGCTGGAATAGTGCCAGAATTCGCGGTCAGCCCCGCCTGATACATCAGGACGTCCTCGACGTCTTTGAACTCTGCAAGCTTCTTCTCAGCTTCGACAATCAGGCG
>JAPLGI010000099.1 GCA_026390245.1 Caldisericota bacterium | reverse complement strand
AAGCCGCTCGGTCATGGACTTCGGCGTGACATAGATCCCCTTGTTGCCGCTTGTTCCGCTGGAAAGGCCGATCACATACTGGTCCTGATAGTAGCCCAGGTACTCCTTGTGAAGCTCCTTCTGGACAGCATAGTCGCGAACCGCCGCGAGCTTCAGGCCGCAGGTGCTGATGTCGTCGAAGTGGTCCATCATGATCTGCTTGTTGATGGACGGCAGCTGCCGAAAATCCTCCAGGCTCTCCATGGACAGTCCTTTGTACCGGTCGCGATAGAAGGGCGAGTGTTCTACGGAGAAGGCAACCAGCTTCCGCAGCTCAGACAGCTGGTACGCGCGAATCTCCTCGTTGGAGAATCGGTAGAGATGCCTGTTCAGAAGCCGGTAATCACGGATACCCTGGAGGAGGTTCATTGCCCGCTATGCTCCAGTGACCCTGTTCAGCTTGTGCTTCTTCTCGCTCTCGCCAAAGTGGTCCAGGATGCTGCAGTAGAAATACTCCAGGCCGTATCGGAACTGGACCTTCTCCCAGAGCATCAGGAAGAGGCCCCAGCAGAGGGCAAGGACAAGCCCATAGACAAGCGCGGCCAGCAGGCCGAAGTGGAGGCCGGGGATAACGAGTGACATGACCCGGTAGATGCAGGCGCTGACCACACTCTCCAGAAAGAAGGCCGTCAGGCCGGCGACGCCGAAGCGGTAGAGGAAAGTGCTGGCAAACGACATGTGCCGGGCGTCCACCTCGCGTCCGAAGTCATAGTGCCGGAGAGCAGCCAGTATCATGATCAGGAAGAGTCCCAATTGCGCGGTCATGATCGCATACCACTTCAGGTCGATGCTCCTCTGAAGCATGGTGTCCGGAAGGCCGATGTACAGCACGACGCCCGTCGTCAGGAGTGCAAGGCTGAGCGGAAGCGCTGTGCGCACGAACATTCGCCAGCCTCGCTCCTTCAGCATGGAAGCGACCCATGCACCCATGAGCCCGAAGGCCAGATAGGGCAGCAGCGGGTTGTTCTTGTTGACGAATCCGTTCAGGAGGAGGACCATGCCCAGCTGTTTGTCGGCCACGGCTTTCAGATAGACATCATACAAGGGGATGCGGGTCAGTGAGAAGAGAAATACGCCGAAAGCAGACACCAGGTAGAAGGATGACCAACTCCGGATCTTCCTGTTTCGCAGCCATCGCTGGGCCAGGACGAACATCAGCCCCATGATGAGGATGTTCATGGCGATCATGACGAGACTGTCGATGTACAGGACCCGTTCGGATACCACTGTCGATATTCTGCCATACCGGATCAGGTCCACCAGCATGCTGTTGTTCATGCTCCTGGTCTCAAAGTGGACGAGTCCCGCCCCAGTGAAGATGAAATACGCGTACCCGATGGCCAGGATCAGCAAGCCGCCGATGCTGTTGAACATCAGGACCTTCTTCGGTTTGTAGCCGCTATCTGCCTTTCTGTGAAGCTGCAGGGTGTGACCTGCACCGCTGATCATGGCAAAGAGACCCGCAAACATCAGCAGGAGGCCGATGAGAGTGACAATGAAGGGGGGATTGTTGAGGTCCAGGTCATAGAGGCCGTCAAAATAGTAAAACGCCGAGTGCAGCCACACCACCATGAATACGCCGAAACCTCGCAGGATATCCAGACCAAGATACTGCTTCTTCACAGGGCACCGCCTTTCTTCGACGAAATGGCAATTGTCGTCGATCTGCCAGAAGGATACCCCGAAAACGACAAGGACCACAACGATGAGCAGATAGGACAGGAGGTGTGTGCTGGGTCGATGGCAAATGAAAAAGGCCTCCGGCTGCTACGGAGGCCCTCTTCATCTCTGGGAGGAGGTTGGTATGAAGTCTGTTTCGCCACCTATGCTACACACATGTCAGGGCGAACGTTCACCCCGTTCTTCACAGTCTGTTCACTTGCGGCCGGACCATGCTGACCAGAAGCCCCGCCAGGATGAGTCCAGTGCCGCTGAGGGTCTGCGCGGTGACGTGCTCGTGGAGGACCAGTATGCCGAGCATGGTCCCCGCCAGTGGCTGACAGAAGAACATCAGCGAGGAAGCAGAGACGCTGTTGACCTGCTGAAGCCCAAGCGTCCAGAGGGTGAACCCGAGAAATGTCGAGATGACGCCGAGATAGACGACAGCAGCCGCAAGCACGGGACGCGCGGTGACCGTGGCGATCACCGCTCCACCCCTGGGGATGAACAGGGGCAGGAGGATGAAGAACCCGAGGGCATTGCTGATACCGGTAGCGGCGAGGGATGATTGCCTCCGCGTGATGAGGCGGAGAAACAGGGAGTAGAGGCCCCACGTGACGGCTGCGGCGACCAGGGCGGCAATGCCTTCGAGCCAGTGCAGAGGGCTGACCCCGACATTCGGGCGAAGTCCCTCCAGCGATATCAGCGCGACGCCGGCGAGAGCGATGGCGATGGCCAGGACGTCCCGGAAGCGTATGTGTTCATGCAGGAAGAGCCCGGCAAGTACGACCATGGCCAGTGGCGTGGCGCAGGTGACGATCGAGCCGATGTGTGCGTTTGTGAGGGACGTTCCAAGGAACTGGAACGGGATGGAGAGGACGTAGCCCGACGCAGCGGCGCCGAGATACAGCCACCATTCACGGCCATGCGGCATGTGCGGCCGCTGGACGAGGAAGAGGACCACGAACAGAGCGGTCGAGCATGCGAACCGCAGGATGACAAGGTAGAGAAAGGACACACTGGCCAGAGCATAGCGACTGACCACGAACGTGCTTCCCCAGATGGTGGCCGCGGCGCCGAGGTTCAACAGCCCCCAGGCGTTGCGTTTCGACGAGGTCACTGCGCTGCGTCCGGCGGGCTAGAGCTCGATTCCCTTCTGGGCGGCGACGCCCTGGTGAAAGTGGTGCTTGACCTCGAGGACCTCACTGACCATGTCGGCAACG
>JAPLGI010000009.1 GCA_026390245.1 Caldisericota bacterium | reverse complement strand
AAATATCGGAGGCAGCGCGACGCTCATGGGCGATCCCCCCAACATCATCCTTGGGACGGGCCTCGGCATTACCCTTGTCCAGTTCATCAAGTACCTTGCACCGATCTCGATCGCGATTCTAATCTTGAATACAGTGTACTTTGTTCTGTTCTACAGGAAGATGTTCAAGCAGTCAGACAAGCTCGATTCGGACTACCTGAAAGACCTGAACCCCAGGGAACACGTCAAAGACTACTATATGATGATCGCGTCGATGATCAGCTTCGCCGTGGCTATCGTCCTGCTGATTCTGCACGAGAAACTGAATATGCCGGTAGCATATGCGGGCCTCATAGGCGCCTCTCTTGGACTCGTGCTCAATGGGAAGAAGGTCGCCAACATATGGGAGTCCATCGACTGGGAGGTGCTTCTCTTCTTCAGCACGCTCTTCATCGTCATCGGTTCCCTGGAAAAGACGGGCGTCATTGCATCGATCAGCAAGGGCATCGCGCACCTTGCCAATGGAAGCGGCCTGCTCACGAAAGGGATTCTTCTCTGGATGTCAGGCATCCTGTCGGGAGTAATCGACAACGTACCTTTCGCAGCGTCCATGGTGCCCGTCGTCAAGCTTCTGGCACCGGCAGGAGTTGTATCATTGCTCAGCATGGGACTGATCGTGAGCTTCGGCACGGACGTGGGAGGCAACTTCACGCCCATCGGTGCCTCGGCAAACGTCATTGGACTTTCAATCCTGTCCAAGGCGGGAGTCGACGTGGAATGGAAAGACTACCTGAAGGCGGTCGTCCCAATTACGTTCATCAATATTCTCGTAGCCGGCGTCCTGTTCGCCATTTTCTACAGGTAGGGGTGCAGAACCCTTCTCCCAGGCCGGGTGTGCTGCGCCAAAGCTGAGCTTCTTCAGGAATTTGCAGGCTTGGGCAGCTTCAGGAGAAATCGCTCACTGCACAGGCGTATGATTTCCCGGACAAACCTGCGCGTCTCGGCTGCTCGTGCGATGCGCGACACGTACAGGGACATTCCACGTACGCCAGAGTGTATGCGCAAGGCTTCGCGGATGAGACGGTGCCACTCTCCGGGCATGATCCCCAGCGTGTATTCCGCGGCCTCCTGCTTGGATGTCACGGTATGCCGGTCCATCGTGTACAGAATGCGACAAAGCGTCAGGACCGCAAACGCCACCCATGCCGAACTCAGGAACAACCAGAGTGTGTCTGCCTTCGGTGCCCAATATGAGCCAAGACTGTTGTACATCTCCCGCTCCAGGTCCACCCATGGGACGTCGGGGATGAACGCGGCGGGCTCGGGTCCGATGATGTTGACGCCACATTGAACCAGCGTGAGCCAGTCGGGTTTGCTTACTTCACGGCGGCCGCCGAGACTGCCATCAGCGACGAAGAGGCAGGGAGTGTCCAGATCATCAGCCTCGATCTGTTCCAGTTCCGCGTATTCGCCATCCAGCCTGGAAGCCCAAGGGTCAAGGCGACGCAGCTGCCGGTGCAGGGTCCTGATGGCAAGCTGGTCATCGTCGCCAATCTGACCGACCATGACCGTCAGGAAATTGATGTTGCTTGAGCGTTCGATGAATCCGCCGAGCGCGAGCGAGCCGTAAAGCGACAGGGAGTAAACGCGTTGAGGAAACGCAGAGTGAAGAGCTGTCACATAGACGTACAGTGCGTTTCGGACACAGGCGGGGACCCGTGAGTCAGGTAGCGCCCTGTCCGACAAGTTGGACGCATCCGCGTTATCATTGGCTGTGAACGGATAGCGCATGATTACTGATTCTTGAGGTAGCGTACCTTCTTCTTTCGGGGTACACGCATGTGGCGACCGTTCATCGTCTGAAACGTGATGTTGCCGTCGACCTCGAGCCAGGCCGTCCTGATGTCGCCTATCTTCTGAATATCATGTTCCCGTGCAGCGGTCATGATCTCATCTTCGTCGATGTGCTCGCGCTCCAGCGTGTCCAGTTGTGGCATGCCCTGCTCGATCAGGGTCGTGCGCTGACCCAGAATGATCCGTCGCAGACGTGGATAGCGATGCGCCAGTGCGGAGACGCTGTAGTTGAGTACGAGAAGTGTCGCGGCGGCAACGATGCCACCCGAGACCGAGGTATTCGGTCCGGTCATGGCGTTCTGCACTGCGTTGGCGAGCAAGAGGATCATGACGAAGTCGAACGATGCGAGTTCGCCCATCTCGCGTTTCCCGGAAAGGCGCAGGCCGGTCAGAACGAGGGCGTAGACGATAACGGTCCGAAGCACGATTTGCCAGAGATCGGGAGTCAATGCAAACATGGTTGTCCTCCGTTTAGTCCTGAGATTGGGTGGACGGTGCCGGTTTTGGAGCAGAGTCACTTTCCGCGAGCGTCCGCATGATGACACTGCGCAGAAAGCGCTGGTCTCCAAGCCGGTTCTTCAGTGCAGTCTCGAGCGCTCCCACGGGATACAGGTTTTGTGGTGCCCTGGTGTCCCCCCAGAGGTTGCTGGAGTAGTGCACCGCGATGGCGGAGGCGAGGTTGGCAAGGTGGACCGCTTCGGTCAGTCCCATGACGGGGAACTCGATGCGTACCAGATTGGCCATCTGGCTGCTGAAGGGGGTGACCGCTCGAAGG
>JAPLGI010000080.1 GCA_026390245.1 Caldisericota bacterium | reverse complement strand
GAAATGGCCATGCCCGGCGACAATGTCGTGATGACCGTTACCCTCATGACGCACATCGCCCTGGAGGAAGGCCTCCGCTTTGCCATCCGCGAGGGTGGTCACACGGTTGGCGCCGGCGTCGTCACCAAGATTCTGGAGTAGGCAGCGGCCATGAGAGACATCATTACGCTCGAGTGCACTGTGTGCAAGAACCGCAACTACACCAGTATCAAGAACAAAAAGAATGACCCAGACAAAGTGCATGTGAACAAATACTGTTCACACTGCAGAAAGCATACGGAACACAAGGAGACCAAGTAACTGCAAGTCCCCAGGTAGGCCCGTAGTTCAACTGGTAGAGCATCGGTCTCCAAAACCGAGTGTTGGGGGTTCGAGCCCCTCCGGGCCTGCCACCTTCTTTTGAGGAGGAACGTGTGAGCAATACAAAGACAGTCAAGCCGACAGGCATACGATTCAAGAACTGGATTCGGTCCATGTGGACGGAGATTGGGCACAGGGTCACGTGGCCTCGGCCTCGCGAACTCATGAAGTCCGGAGTAACGATTATCAGCTTCGTTGCATTCTGGGCCCTGTACATCGGAGCTTGGGACTACTTGTTTGCAGCCGCCCTGAAGTGGCTCATCAGCGCGTAGGCCTGGATGACCGAGCGTAACTGGTACCTTCTGCACACGTATTCGGGTGCGGAGGAAAAGGCCAGAAACAATCTGGAACAGAAAGTCAAGACGCTGGCTCTGACAGACCGCGTCTTTTCCGTGGTTCTTCCCGTGGATAACAAGGTGATTATCAAGAACGGGGAGCGGAAAGTGAAGCAGGAGAAAGTCTATCCAGGGTATCTCGTTGTTGAGATGATCATGGATGACGAGACTTGGAATGTGGTTACGCACACTCCCGGCATTCTCGGCTTCGTGGGCAATTATGGCAAGCCCATTCCTCTATCGGATGAAGAGGTGGAGCGAATTATCAAGAACAGGGTTTCCGAGGAAGAAGCGGTAGCCAAGCTTCACTTTGAAGTTGGCGACACCGTACAGATCATCGGTGGCCCGTTTGACGGCATGCAAGGCAAGGTCGAGAGCATCTCGCCTGAGAAGGAAAAGGCCCGCATCAAGCTTATGATGTTCGGGCGCGAATTGCCAGTCGAGATCGACTTTGGCTTCATCAAGAAGATCTGACAGGTCTATGTTTAGGGGGTAGTGTTTACTATGGCGAAGAAGATTGTAGGGTACGCGCGCGTACAGATTGAGGGAGGGAAGGCGACACCAGCACCGCCTGTTGGTCCAGCTCTCGGTCAGAAGGGCGTCAATATAATGGAGTTCTGCAAGCAATTCAATGAGAGGACCAAAGACAAGCCTGGCCTGGTTATCCCGGCCGTCATAACGGTGTTCGAAGACAAATCGTTCACCTTCATCACCAAGACTCCGCCGGCTTCATCTCTCATCAAGAGAGCAATCAAGATCGAGGCTGGATCCGGTGAACCCAACAAGAAGAAGGTCGGTCGTATCACGAAGGCCCAGCTGGCTGAGATCGCCAAGATCAAGATGGAGGATCTCAATACTGCTGACATCGAGGAAGCCATCAAGATTATTGCGGGCTCTGCCAGGAGTATGGGAGTAACGGTCGTTGAGTCATAGATTCATAGCGCACGTGGGAGGAGTTTCTCCACGTAACCACGGAGGTAATTCATGAGCAAGAAGGGAAAGAAGTATCAGGAAGTGGCAAAGCTTGTCGATTATGCCAAGATCTATACGTTGGATGAGGCAGTCGAACTGCTTCCCAAATTGAGAACTGCCAAGTTCGATGAGACGATTGAGGTCTGCATGAAGCTCAACGTGGATCCAAAGCAGGCCGACCAGAACGTTCGGGGCGTCGTGACACTTCCGGCTGGCACGGGCAAGACGGTCAGAGTCGCCGTGTTCACGAAGGGCGACAAGACCGCTGAGGCTCAAGAGGCTGGCGCTGACTTTGTTGGCGGCGAGGAGCTTGTCGAGAAGATCAAAGGCGGCTGGCTGGACTTTGACGTAGCAGTCGCAACGCCCGACATGATGGCGACGCTTGGAAAAGTGGCTCGCGTATTGGGACCACGCGGATTGATGCCCAACCCGAAGGCCGGCACCGTGACATTAGATGTGGGGAAGGCTGTTCGCGAGTTCAAGGCGGGCAAGATCGAGTTCCGCGTTGACAAGATTGGCACGATTCACTGCCCTCTTGGCAAGTCGAGTTTTGCCCCTGCTGCCATCAAGGAGAACTTCATGTCTCTGTTTGAGGCGGTCCAGAGAGCTCGTCCTTCCTCGGTCAAGGGAACGTACGTCGGGAAGACCTATATGTCTCTCACGATGAGTCCGGCAATCCGGCTGGACACGAGCAAACTTTAGAGTACACTTCTACTGCAACTTGTAGCCCAAGACAGCGAGCGGGGTTCATCCCCTCAATCTTGCCCGCCGAGGCGTTTGCGCTTGATGACCACGTGCAATACGGCTCTCTGTCTTTGGCAGAGAGCTTTTCTTTTTCTAGGCAAAGAGGAGGTGAAACATGCTAACTAAGGATCAGAAGAAACAGCTTGTAGATGACCTTGTCAAGCAATTGAAAGAGTCGGAGTCCATCGTGTTTGTAGGTTATGAGGGGCTGAAGGCGTCATTCGTTGCAAATGAGCGCAAGAGGTTGACGAAGCAGGGTATTGAGTACGTTGTCGTCAAGAATACTCTCCTCGAGCGGGCCATGAAGGAAATCGGTCTGACGTTGCCGGAGTCTCTGTTCACGCAGATGACCGCAATAGGGCTAGGCAAGACCGACCCATCCATTCTGGCAAAGGCCTTGTACAAGAAGCCGACCAACAAGCCTGGCGAACAGCGCTTTGTGGTCAAGGGCGCAATCGTTGATGGGAACTTCTTCGATGAGCCGATGGTCGAGCGTCTCGCGCTGTTGCCGACCAGAGATGAACTCATCGCACAGGTATGCCGCGGCATGAACGGGCCAGTTACAGGGCTTGCCATGGCACTGAAACAGACTGTAAGCAGTATTGTCTACGCACTTGATAAGGTCCGTGAGCAGAAGGCTCAGGTCACACCGCAATCATAACATCATTCAATAGGAGGAATGACATGACTAAAGAAGAGATCCTTTCAGCTATCGAGAGTATGACCGTTCTTGACCTTGCTGATCTCGTCAAGATGATCGAAGAGAAGTTCGGCGTTTCAGCCGCTGCCCCGGTTGCTGCTGTTGCCGCTGCCCCGGTTGCTGTTGCCGAAGTCAAGACTGAGTTTGACGTTATCCTGAAGACCGTAGGCGAGAAGAAGATCGAAGTCATCAAGGTTGTCCGTGAGATTACGGGCCTTGGCCTCAAGGAATCCAAAGACGTTGTTGATGGTGCTCCGAAGCCCGTCAAAGAGCACATTCCGGAGAAGGAAGCCAACGAGATCAAGGCCAAGCTCGAGGCTGCCGGCGCCACCGCCGAGGTCAAGTAGTCTCTACCTGACTTCTGCAACGATTGTTCGTGCGGTGCTGACGCGTCGCTGGACATCGAGGGCAGCTGCTTCGGCAGCTGCCCTTTCTGCATAGATGCCGAAGACAGCGCTCCCTGAACCGCTGAGACCGGCGAGAATAGCGCCATTTGAGAGGAGATTGCTACGAATGCTCAGGAAACTGGCAGTGTTGTGGCCAAGAGTCACCTCAAACGAGTTCAGGCGTAACTCATCAGGGCCTTGGAGGCGTGTGCGCGTGCGAAGGGCCTCGACAACGGTGGTCAGGTCAGCCGCAGGATCGACCGCTGACGATCCTCGTTCGTCCATGACTTCGTCGAGAACTGAGTAGGCGTGGCTGGTGTTGATGCGGAAGGTCGGAAGAACAACGCAGCACCAAAGGGGAGGAAGCGCGGGGATGGGTTCCACGTTCTCGCCAGTACCGCGCACGATGCACGGTCCTGACTGGACAAAGAATGGCACGTCAGAACCGAGCGAGCTGGCCAGAGCAATCAGTTGGTCGTGACCAAACGGAAACTCATGGATCTGGTTGAGCGCGAGCAGGGTTGCCCCTGCGTCGCCGCTGCCTGCGCCAAGCCCGGTCTTCTCAGGGATGCGTTTCTCTAGGTACGCAGTGATCCGTAGCGTATGATGTCCCTGGAGTGGTCCGATGGCCTCACTGAAGGCAGCCCAAGCTTGCTGTACGGAGTTGTGCGGAAGCAAATCAGGACGATTGCATGTGAGATGGAATTCCGCTGCCGTCGAGCGACATGTCTCGAAGTGCAGCAGATCACCTGTTGCGATGCTCAAGAAGAGTGACTCCAGTTCGTGAAGCTCGCGGTCGTCGCGCTTGGGAAGCACTCGCAGCCATGCATTGACCTTGACTCTTGTCTTGATGCAAAGGCGCTGCGGAGTATCACTAGTGCGTTGATCTGTCCGATCGCTCATGCGTTGATTATAGCGTTGAACCGATCGACGTGCATCACCTGGACCCGAAACAGAGTCGATATGTGGGTTAAGGTGCGCCGTCGGAGAATGTCGGAAGAGAAGTCAGGATGTGCGGTCAGATACAGGGAAACTGGGGGGTTGACACGACCATTCCGAATTGATAATATGCCATTGGTATGCTGTTTGACGCTCGTCGATGTCCGGGCAAGCCGGCCCTGAGCAAGGATACATTGACAGGAAGTGGCTGGCAGGCATCGAAGGTTCGGTCTATCTGAGGTCTGATAGTCAATCCACGACTAGGATTTCGAGACAAGGAGGTTAGGACATGCCAAGCTGGCTCTGGTGGATTATCATCGGTATTGCTGCAGGCTGGATTGCGGGTCAAGTCATGAAAGGCAGCGGTTATGGCTTGCTCGGTGATTTGGTCATCGGTGCGATCGGCGGCTACATCGGCGGATATGTGTTCGGGTTGCTGAAAATTCCGAGCAGCGGAATATGGGGAGCCCTGATCACGGCGGTGGTTGGCGCGATATTGCTGATCGCCGTGGTCCGGGCCATAAGGGGCGGAAGGAGATAGCCTGGCGAAGAGCCATGCAATCTCGCCTGTGGCGAAGCTGACGGTAAGCCGGATCCCAACGAAGCATCGCCATGGCCTCAGCTGTTTGATGCCTTTTCCGCCCGCTCTCGGGCTCTGCCCGCGTCCAGGAACCGACACCGGGTCATGTCTTGTGTTCCATCAGGTGATGTCTCTCCAGTGGGAGTGAAGAAGACCCCAAGGGATCAAATCCGTTGGGGTCTTGTGTCAAGCAGGCGATAGGAACGCCGAAACAGTCAATTCTGGCTCCCCGAGTAGGATTCGAACCTACAACCCCCGGATTAACAGTCCAGTGCTACCACCGTTGAGCTATCGGGGAACGTACCAGTTATTGTAGTGTTGACAGCTCGTATGTCAAGATGCTGACTGTTCATGAGGACTGGGAAGGTGACCGCCTTCGATTGGACGATGTGCGATGCCGGATGACGTTGCCATCGTTGTGCATGTCCTCCTCGCTCATCCCATTCTCCTTGGCAATCATATCCTTCAGCTTGCGCTTGGCTTTGGCCTCGATCTGGCGGATACGCTCACGCGTCACCTGGAACATAGTGCCGACTTCTTCTAGCGTGTGCTCGTATTCACCCTGAAGACCCTCTCTGTAAATGAGGATCTTCTTCTCGCGGTCCGGGAGCGTCTCTAGGATGCGCTCCAGTTGTTCCTTGTAGTACTTGTTGAACGTCTCCTTCTCAGGAGAAGGAGACTTCTCATCCTCGATGAAGTTTTCCAGACGACTCTCTTCCTCGTCTCCGACGGTGTTCTCGAGAGACAGTGGCTGTTGTCCGAGGCGCAGATACCGGATGATCTTCTTGACGGGGATACCCATGGCCGTGGCCAGTTCTTC
>JAPLGI010000116.1 GCA_026390245.1 Caldisericota bacterium | reverse complement strand
CGATCCTCAAGCAACTGGAGTGTCTTGGGGAGGATGCTTTCCAACGACTGGAAGTCGCCACGTACCATGCCCTGAGACGCTTCGTAGATGAGCTTCTCGGTCCTGTCGATGAGCTGCATGGCCGTGACACCAGGAGAGAAGCCGAGCTCGTAGATGTCCCTGCCTGCACGGATGATACTGCGCTTGACCGACGATTCCTTGATGATCTCGCCGTAGTACTTGACGTTCTCGGTTGTAGGAACAAGCTCAGCCAGTTTGGCCAGATATGCGACGCCTCCAATGCGATCGAGGTCCCCGTGGCTCTTGATATCGTTGCTGAGGACGACGATGTCGACAGGCTTGTTCAGTGTTCGGAGGCGGAAAATCGACTCACAGATCGTGACATGTTCGTCAAAGTAGAAGTCATCTGGCTTGAGATAGTCCATGACCTCGTCGATTGTCGTATTTGAGACAATGAAAGAGCCGAGCAGAGACTGCTCGGCCCCCATATCGTACGGTGGAACGACGTTTCCCGGATTGGAAACCGCGTCATCCTTCCCGGCTTTTGGGCGGGCTTCGCCTAGTTGGGCATCACTCCGATCAGCCATCCTCAGGCAGCTTCCGCAACGGTGACGGAGACGAGGGCGGTAACTCGGGGATGCAGCTTCAGCGCGATCGCATACACGCCAAGAGCTTTGATGGGCTCGTCAGTGCTCACAGTCCTCTTCTCGACGGAAACACCGAGTTGACTGCCTATGGCTTCGGCGATTTCGTCGGGAGTGATGGCGCCGTAGAGTCTCCCCTGGGGCGTTGCCTTGGCATGAACGGTGATCGACTGACCCGTAAGTTTTGCCGCCAAGTCCTGGGCCCGGGCAAGCGCTACATCCTTTTCCTGAGAGACCGCCATCTTGTGCTTGCTGAGGGTGGCCACTCTGTCGGATGTTGCATCGATAGCCAGATGCTGAGGAAGGAGGTAGTTGGCGGCATAGCCAACAGAAACGCTGACCACATCATTCTTGTGGCCTACGCCCTTGACGTCGGCAAGCAGAATCACCTTCCTGTCCATCGTCGATGTGGACTAGCGATTTACGAACGGCAGGAGAGCCATGACGCGGGCCCTCTTGACTGCACCCGCCAGGGCGCGCTGGTGCTTTGCACACACGCCTGTCGCCCGACGAGGAAGGATCTTGCCCTTGTCGCTTACGAAACGGCGCAGCCGCGAGGCATCCTTGTAATCGATGTCGTCGGTCTTGTCAGCACAGAATGGACAAAACTTCTTGCGTGCGCGGAAGTAGAATGACTTCTTCTTTCCGGTCTTGCTCGGTTTTTTGAATGGTGCGTTTGGCATGGTGGTTTACTCCTTCGTCTTAGTTGAATGGCACGTCGTGGTCTTCAGACCCGGAGCCCTGCTGCAACGATCCCTCGGGGACTTCAAAGTCCTTGAGAAGGTCGTCTTCGCCGGGTGCTTCGCCGGGTTCACTGGCACTTTGACGGTTCTGCGGAGCACCGATGACCTCGAACGTCGTCGCCACGATCTCGGTTGCCCGCTTCTTGGTTCCGTCATTAGCTGTATAGTCCCGAATGGACAGGCGTCCTGTTACAAGCACGCGCAGACCTTTCTCGGCCGACTTTTCGATCTTGTCGGCGACATAGGTCCACGCGCTGATGTCCACAAAGAAAGTCTCTTCCTTCCAGTCTCGGACAGACGGATCCTTGGACGCGTTCCAGCTGCGGTTCACAGCAATTGATACGCGTGCCGTCTTCTTGCCGGACGGCGTGTACCGGATGTCCGGATCCCTGGTGATCCTGCCTGTCAGAACAACCTGGTTGAGGTCGTTCATCCCTATGCCTCAGACGCGGTCGCAGGTTCAGGTGCTGGTGCAGCCACTGGCGCGGATTCAGGTTCGGGCGCGGCTGGTGCCACGGGTTCGGGTGCCGGTGCGGGCACAGTTTCCTGAGCGGCCGTCTCCATCGGAACGACGGTCTTCTTGTGCTCGGGCCGCGTAACCATCCACCGAATGACACTCTCGTTCACTCTCAGCTGCTGCTTGAGGGCATCAACCTCTACAGGCTCGCACTCAAACGCGATCACCCAGTAGTAGCCATCCTGTTTCTTGTTGATTGGATAGGCCATACGACGACGGCCCCACGGGTCCGCCTTAAGAATCGTGCCCTTCGACGAGATGAAGGACTGAACGGTCGTAGCGACAGCCGTGGCTTCTTCCTCCGGCATTGTCCCGTCCACAATAAACATCAATTCAAACTCTCTCAAAAGTTCCTCCCTTTGGACTTAGATTTCGGCCGTCTTTCCGACGGCAGAGAGCGACCATAGTATATGCAGGAGCCGAACCGATGCAACCCGAGAGATCCTTCACGGGGGTCCCGCGGCCACGGATCCCGGAATGAAGTCGGCTAGCGTGCCTTCTCCAGAAACGTCCTGTACGCCAGGTAGCACGCATAGAGGTCGGCCTTGCTCGCGAGTTCCTGGGGGGCATGCATCGAGAGAAGCGCTGGACCTGCGTCAAGTGTTTCAATGCCTCGCTTCGACAGGAACTTCGCCACCGTACCGCCGCCTCCGACGTCCACTTTGCCCATCTCAGCCACCTGCCACGGGATCTTCGCCTCGTCCAGCAACCCAAGTACCTTGTGGAGAGTCTCTGCAGATGCATCGTTGGCCGAGGACTTGCCCCGAGAGCCGGTGAACTTCGTGATCACAATGCCGTTGCCAACCGTGGCAGCATTCGTCGGTTCGAACACATCCAGGTAGTTGGGGTCCATGCCGGCACCAACGTCAGCGCTGAGCGCAATGGAGCTCCAGAAGACCTGCCTGGCCGTGGTTTTCTCTCCGGACTCCAGGATAAGGCGTTCGATGACCAATTCGATGAATTCGCTCTGCATGCCCGTGTCGCCATCACTACCGGTTTCTTCCTTGTCGGCGAGGTACACGATTTGGGTACGCTCAGGCTCCTTCTTCTGGTCAATCAGGCCGCGCAAGGCCGTGTAGCCGCAGATCCTGTCGTCGTGTCCGTAGGCAAGAATCAATCCCCGGTCAAATCCGACCTCCCGTGGCTTCATCGCCGGCACAAGCTCCAATTCGGAAGCGGCAAAGGCTCGTTCATCGACGTTGAGCTGTTCTGCCAGCATGTGCAGGACATTTGTGCGAACAGGCGACTTGTCATCCTTGTCGCCAACGGGCACGTGGCCGACGATTGCATCGAGCGCCTCGCCCGAGACGCCTTCACTGAGCTTCTTCTCTGCCTGTGCCTGCCCCAGATGTGGAAGGATATCGGAAATGTTGAACACCGGGTCGCCATCTTCTTCGCCGATGCGCAGCTGAAGCTTCTTTCCCGCCTTGTCATAGATCACGCCATGCAAGGCAAGGGGGATGGTCACCCACTGGTACTTCTTGATCCCGCCATAGTAGTGGGTCTGAAAGAGGGCCAGCCCTGTGCTCTCGAAGAGCGGGTTCTGCTTCACGTCGATGCGCGGTGCGTCGACGTGTGCAGCCACGATGTTGATGCCCTCGCTGAGAGGACGCTTGCCCAGCCTCACAATCATGGCGTTCTTGCCACGATTGATAAACAGCAGTTTGCCACCCTTGGGCAGTGCCTTGGAAGACAAGGCGTCAGCA
>JAPLGI010000192.1 GCA_026390245.1 Caldisericota bacterium | reverse complement strand
TGTCGGACTGGGGCTACACCGTCTTCCTGGTGGAGGACGCCACGTCGGCCATCAACGCCGATCTTCAAGTCTGGGAGACCAGGATGCTCAACCAGATCTACTGCAAGGTGGTCTCAACCGAAGAAGTGCTCCAGGATCTGGTGGGCCAATAGTGAGGGTGACGCAGTAAGGTGACGCAGTAAGGTGACGCAGTAAGGTGACGCAGTAAGGTGACGCAGTAAGGTGACGCAGTAAGGTGACGCAGTACCTACCTGTTGGCCTCGTAGCGGTGCTGCGACTGATGTGGAGCCTGGCCATGAGATCGGCTGGAGTCTGAGAACCGTCCCTGAGGATTGCAGAGAACATGCTCAGGGCGGTCCCCGAGAGACCCGCTGCTCCTGCCTTGATCTGCAGGATGCCGGTCTTGATGACTTGCTCGCCCTTGCTTTGTACTTCCTGCATTTGCGTAGCCAGACCGCTCACGTAGTACTCGAGCCAACCCGTCATGTCCATGTCATAACTACGCACGGTCTGCAGAGCTGCGTAGTATGCGGATCGGTCTCGGTCGTAGAACTCGCTGATGGTGAACAAGCGCTTGAAATCGTAGTTGCCGCGGTACATGACCAGTGTGGCAAGCAATCTGGCAGTTCGCCCATTGCCATCGATGAATGGATGGATGTGCACCAGCTGGAACTGTGCTATGCCACCGACCAGAACCGTGTTGATGCCTGTGTCTGCATTAATCCATTCCACGAGATCGGCCATGAATGATTGCACTTCATGAGCGGGCGGAGGAGTGTAGACGGTCTCCCTGGTCACCGAATTGACGATCAGGTTCTGACCAAGTCGATACTGGCCAGGCGTTGCCGAGCCCCCGCGCACATCCTTGACCAACCGCTTGTGAATCTCGCGGATCAACGCTTCAGTGACGGGCTCGCCACTTCCGACATACTCGGCGACCAGGTCAAATGCGGTCCGGTAGTTGAGCAGCTCGCGCACATCGTCCGGATCAGTCTCTGGTAGCATCTGTCCGGCCAGCAGCTGGGTCGATTGCTCAAGTGTCAGTTGTGTACCCTCGATATGCGTCGTATGGTGTGCTTCCAGAGTGAGAGCGTTCGCCTGCATGTCACGGATCCATTCATCCGAGAGTCGCGCAGCCGACAGAAAGCCAACGGCGCGCTCGATGCGCGTCAGGTCGGCGGTCATGGCATTTGTTATCGTAAACCTGGGGGAGAACATTGCTGCCTCCAACGGGGATACAAATCACCCACTTGGCACGCAGCACATGCGCCATCAGCGTTGTCCCCAGCCGCTGTACTGGTAGTATAGCCAAATGTGCCCTCTTCGTATCATCCTGTCTTCTCCTGCACTTTCCTGTCTTCAGCCCCTCAAGCCAAGACTGTGTGTATTCCTGCATTCTGCACTACAATGGTTGACATAGAAACGTTCGGTGGACCCAGGGAGGGGACATGACGTTCAGGGCATCGGTGGAAAGGTATCTGGGGGCGGTCGCGCAGCAGTATCACCGCGGCGACGCGCGCGAGGAGTCGTACTATGACGTGCTCAAGCAGCTCTGGGAAGAGCTGGGGTCGCAGCTCAGCAGCGCGCACGCGACGCTGACCGTCCTCCCTCGTCAGACCGAGGCAGGCAACCCGGACATGCGTGTCTGGAGTGGCCAGCAGCATGTCACTGGTTACATCGAGGCCAAGGGTCCGGCAGTCACCAACTTGGACCGTGTCGAAGTCAGCGAACAGCTCAAGCGGTACCGCACCGCCTTCCCCAATGTCATCCTCACCAACTTCCTGGAGTTCCGGCTCTACCGCTTCGGACAGCCGATGGGCCAGCCCGTGACGATCGGATCCCTGCAGGCGCTGCAAGCTGGCATGAAGGTGCCGTTTCAGCACGAAGATCAGTTCCGCGACTTAGTTGAACGCTTCTTCGACTTCCAGTTGCCCAAGGAGTATACAGCCCAGACGCTGGCAGTCGCGCTGGCTGACCGCACACGATACCTGCAACAACAGGTGTTGGCGCAGCTGGTGGACGATGAGGGCCACAAGCGGGTCAGCGAACTCGTCAACCTGATGGCAGAGTTCAAGCAAGTCCTGATGTCCGATCTGACCAGTGACACCTTTGCCGACCTCTACGCGCAGACCATCACCTATGGCCTGTTCGCGGCGCGCATGCGCGTGACCGGCACCTTCACCCGTCAGACTGCGATTGATGGCATCCCGGCGACCATCGGTATCCTGTGCCGACTGTTCAAGTACATCTCCATCGGTGATACGCCCGAACGCCTGCGCGTCATCATCGACGACATCGCCGACGTGCTGGCAGTTGCCGACACGGACATGGTGTTCAAGGGCTATGACAAGAACGGCCGCGATCCAATAGCCGACTTCTACGAGACCTTTCTTGGCGAATACGATCCGGCCAAGAAGAAACAGCATGGTGTCTACTACACGCCCCAGCCCGTGGTCAGCTACATCGTCCGCAGCGTGGACCAGATCCTGCGCGACTCCTTCGGCAAGCCCGACGGCCTGGCCGACCCCAGCGTCACCGTCCTCGATCCTGCTGCTGGCACCATGACCTTCCCTGCCACTGCCGTGCGCCTGGCTGCCGAGACCTACAAGGCCAAGTACGGTGACGGCAGTCTGGACAGCTGGATCAAAGGGCACGTGCTGCGCGACTTCTACGCCTTTGAGCTGATGATGGCCCCCTATGCCATCGGGCATCTGCGCATGGGCACCCTGCTCACTGAGCTGGGCTACACCATGAGCACCGACGACCGCTTCAAGCTGTACCTCACCAATACGCTGGACGTCAGCACAGCCGAGCAGAACCCCATCCCCGGCCTGTCACCCCTGGCAGACGAATCCCACATGGCCGAGGCCGTCAAGACCACCCAGCCGGTCCTGGTGATCATGGGCAATCCGCCGTATTCGGGCACCAGCAGCAACAAGGGCGCATGGATTTCAGCGCTCATCGATGACTACAAGCAGGTTGACGGCAAGCCCCTGGGCGAGAAGAACTCCAAGATGCTGCAAGACGACTACGTCAAGTTCATTCGTTTTGCACAGTGGAAGATTGACCAGGCGGGTGAGGGCGTCCTGGGATTCATCACCAACCACAGTTATCTGGACAACCCGACGTTCCGCGGCATGCGCCAGTCGCTGATGACATCATTCGACCAACTGCACATCCTCAATCTCCACGGAAATTCCCTCAAGAAAGAGCAGTGTCCCGATGGCAGCAAGGACGAGAACGTCTTTGATATTCGGCAGGGCGTTGCGATCGTTCTGGCCGTCAAGCGCAAAGGGATCTCAAAGGGTATCTGGTATGGCAATCTGTGGGGAAGCCGTGACGCCAAGTATGTAGAACTTGGCGACGGACAGATGGCTCAGACTGAATGGCAGGAGCTTAGTCCACGCAGCGACACATACTTTCTGAGTCCACAGGACGTGACACTTGCCGACCAATACGAGCAATGGCCGAGAGTGGTAGACCTTTTCTCGGAGAAGTCTACGGGCATCAAGACGCATCGAGACGGATTGGTCGTGGGTTTCACACGGGAAGAACTGACGGCGCGTGCTCGGCAATTGTGCAGTCCGGAACTTTCGGACGAGGACGTGAAGCAGGCGCTGCGGCTGAAGAATACGCATGACTGGTCTCTGCGAACCGCCAGGCACGGGTGCGACCTGAATCGTCTGGCGAGATCCATTGCACCAGTGTCATACCGGCCATTCGACTCGCGCTGGATCATGTATGACGATGTACTCATAGACAGGCCACGTCGCGAGATCATGCAGCACATGCTGAAGCCAAACGTTGCCTTGTGCGTTGGTCGTGCTGGACAGGTGGTTGGCAATGCCGCACCGTGGAACGTCTGTTGGTGTAGCGACAGCATAGAGGACTTCAACCTTTTCTACCGTGGAGGCAATGTCAACTTGCCGTTATACACATATGAGAGTGCCGGAGCAGCAGCCACTGGTTCCCTACTCATTGACGTGGCTAGCAGTGAGAAACCAACGAGAACCAGCAACCTTCGCCCTGAGGCGTGGAAGACTATCCCCGATTTCATGGATGCCACTGTCCTGCCTGAGCAGCTCTTCGCCTATGTCTATGCCATTCTATGCTCACCGGCCTATCGCGAGCGCTATGCCGAGTTCCTCAGGGTCGATTTCCCGCGCATCCCGTTCACCAAGGACCGTGACACCTTTCTCAAGTTGGCCGACCTTGGTCAGCAACTCATTGACCTGCACCTGATGCGCTCGCCCGGCCTCGACAACCCCATCAGCCGCTTCTGTGGCAAGGGAGACGGTGCTGTCACCAAGGTCGAGTACGACGCCGACCGCGGGCGCGTCAGTATCAATCCTACCCAGTACTTCGATGGCGTTATTCCTGATCTCTGGTTGTACCAGATTGGCGGCTACCAGGTCCTCGCCAAGTGGCTCAAGGACCGCAAAGGCCGCTTCCTCATCAGTGCCGACACCATCCACTACTCCCGTGTCGTCACAGCACTCTCTGGGACCATGGGTCTCCAAACGGAGATCGATAAGGTTGTTCGTATGTCAGAAGTCTTTGGATCGCTCTAGATGGGACCTGCTATTCCTGAAGAGCCAATCTCTTCTTGGAACATTTCGACAGGTGTGGTATAATACATGTGAGCCACCGAAAGCGCGAATGCGCCGTAGGTGGCGTTCTTGTTTCCAGACTATCGTTTCACGGGTAGCAGACGATGCCAAATGGATCGGCCGGATGAGCCTGGAGATTGAGGACTGGCTTCAGGGCTTGCATGTAATCTGATCCCCTGATACTGCCAAGCCCCGCACTCAACCTCGTATTGTGCGTCGTGATCCCTCCGTTCTTTTCGTCCAGATACAGCTTCAAGGCCATCGTGACGGCGTCGTACACCTACAGAAACAACGGAAAGTGACGTGGTTCGATAGGCCTGCGCAGATAGGGTTAGTCCTGCTGTCACACCCTTCTAACTAGTCTGTTCCAGCGACTAGCTGCTTTCATCAAAGTAGTCAAGATCGACTTTCTTCACCGGGAAGTACGATACTGTCGTGACCCCCACATCATACTCAATCATCAAGTTCGCGAGCAAGGTGCCATCAATCAGGACGATCTTGCTGCCAATCTGCGTCACGTAGCCTCGAGCGTCATCAGTGAACCTCGAGGTCGTTATGAAGACTCCCTTTGGTGCCTTCTGGGCCTGTAGCGCTCCTGCAAACTGCATGAGATCAGGTCTGCCCACAGGGTTTGAGTCCCACCGCTTTGCTTGGATGTAGATGACATCGAGTCCAAGTCTGTCTTCCTTGATGATACCATCCAGCCCACCGTCCCCGCTTCTTCCGATAGCCTTTCCCGCATCGACACGTGACCCTCCATATCCCATCTTGACAAGGAGATCAACTACCACGCGCTCGAAAAAGGAGGGGGAGGACACTTTGAGCTGAGTAAGCAAGTCTTCAATCAAGTCTTCACGGAGATTCTGGTAGGCGGTTTCTAGTGCCTCAGAAGGGGTGTGCGATGATAGAGTCGAAGGATTCTCCGAACTCTCCACCATCTTCCGACGCGTGCCTCGGGATCTCTTGAATTCCAAGAACTTCGGATACTGCTCCAGATAACGGCTGTTGATGGACGACGGCTTTGTCTTGAGAAGGTCTCGACCTAGATCAGTGATCTCATAGTAGCCTCTGCTTGTTGCCGCGATCAAACCAGCTTTCTTCATGTACGTGGCTGCCCAGCCGACCCGGTTCACGATGGTTCTTTGTGTTCCACTGGGGAGCAACTCCTGCAAATCTCCATCAGAGAGGTGGAGCGACACTGAAAGTGCCTCCACCGCTTCCTGCGTGGAGATAGGTTTCTTCGATTCGGCTGTGAACTTGAGCAGCGGCAGCATGAGACTCTCATAGTCTGGTACGGCCATGTTTCCCCCCTTGATGACTCTCGGTTTCCTCTTCGGAACAAATGGCTAGTAGTCTAGTCCATATACATGGTGCTCTTAGAACTTCTCCGCGAACTCTCGTGCTGCTTTGTCCAGGTCCGGGTCGTCGACCTCTTCGCCACGGGTGGCCCAGGCGGGGAGAGGGAAGTTGATGAGGACGGGGGCGGGGATGTCGGGCTGGTGCACGATCATCGTGCCGGGCTTGATGATGGTGCTGCGCAGGCGGAAGGACTCGGGCAGGTAGTCGTACTCGGGGCTCTGG
>JAPLGI010000197.1 GCA_026390245.1 Caldisericota bacterium | reverse complement strand
CTGCATGGATGGCACGTGGAAGTCGGCAGCTCCGCGTCTCAGGGCACGACGTTTGTGGTGAGGCTTGCTGCGGCGCCGCTCACGAAGAAGTCTTCTTAATCTGTCCTTAAGCAGGCACATCTACAGTAAGAGTTGAACCCGGCTTGGCTGTCCGGTTTGCCAAAGCGACAGCCGTGCCAGGGTAATCGCTGCGGGCGCTGGAGCCCACTGGAGGAAACATGAAGAAGAAGCGAGTCATCGTGGCTCTGATCGCGCTCATTATGGTTGGGGCAGCAGTCGCCGGCTATGTCTGGGTGAAGGCGAAGAACAGTTCGAGCTCCCGGAGTGGAACGACGCTTGCATTCGGCGGTATCTACATAGTGGCGGCCAAGGACGTCGCTACAACGACAACGGTCTCGGGAACGATCCATCCCTTGCGTACTGTGACGCTGACCGCCAAGGCTGCTGGTACCATCACTGCGGTCACCAAGAAGGAGGGCGACAAGGTTGCCGCGGGCGAGGTGATTGCTCGCATCGATTCGACTGACTACGAGGCTGACCTGGCCGCTGCCGAGTCGCGGTACCGAAGCACGATGATCAGCTTGGAGACCGCTCAGACGACAGACCTCGTGGCAGCCAAGAGCCAGCTGGCAAACGCTGTCAAGCAAGCGCAAACGCAGTTGCTGTCGGCCGAGATCAGCCTGAAGAACGGCACCGATCCCGATGCTGACAAGCAGACGATTACTAATCTGCAGAACCAGGTGACAGACGCGCAGGAGAATCTTGCGACCGCCCAGAAGACCCTGAAGAAGCTTCAGGACAATGACACGTCGGCGTTGCAGCTGGAGCAGGCAGACTTCTCGGTGAAGCAGGCTGAGTTCAACCTCAGCATGGCTCAGACGAAACTGGCTACCCTGAAAGTGCAGGATGTCACTGAAGCGCAGCTTACGACACTGCAGAATCAGGTGAGCCAGGCGAAATCCAGCCTTCTCTCGGCCCAAGTCAGCCTGAAGGAGGCGGCACAGAGTACCGCGACGTCGGATGACAGGCTGGTCATCTTGCAGAACCAGGTCGATCAGGCTCAGTCCTCGCTGGATCAGGCGCAAGCCAACCTGAAGAATGCCAGTACGGACAACAAGGCGACACAGGACGAGATCGACGCGCAAGCCATGGCAGTGGAGAGCGCCGAGATGGCGCTTGTCAATGCTGAAGCGAACTACAAGACGACTGTGGCTTCCCTGGCAGACAATGATTCCCTCACTGCTGCACAGCTCACGGTGACCAAGGCCGAGCGGTCTCTGGCAACGGCGCAGGCGAACTTGGTGGCAGGCCAGAAGACGATTGCCAACAAGGGAGACAACGTGAAGCTGCTGGAGGCCAACGTAGAACAGGCCAAGGCGTCGGTTGCAACGGCGCAGGCAAACCTCGCGGCGTTCCCCGAGACTCAGCGCAAGGCTGAACTCCAGATCCAGTCGAACGAAGAGTCGAAGAAGCAAGCTCTGATATCCCTCAATGCGACCAAGGAACTCGCAGAGAACTATGTCATTACCGCTCCGTTGGCAGGCACGATTACTGCTCTGAACATCACGGTTGGGGACAACGCATCGGTCGGAACCAACGTGGCGACACTCTCCGACATCACCGGCTGGTATATCTCAGCGTATGTTGACGAAGTGGATATCCTCAATGTCAAGAATGGTGAGGACGCTTCGGTGACGATGGATCAGTACTCCGGCAAGACGTTCGCCGGCAAGGTGTCGTACGTGTCGCATTCCCTGGGAACTACTTCCAACAGCGTGAGCGCGTATCCGATCAAAGTGTTCATGGCCGAATCTCCGTCGACACTGGTGGATGGAATGTCAGCTGATGCCGACATCACAGTATCGGTTGCGAAGGGCGTTCTTGCGGTACCGAGCGCAGCGATCATTACCTCCAATGGCAAGTCGTACGTGGATGTCATCGTGGTGAGTGCGGACAAGAAGGTCACCACGAGCAGGGTGGAAGTCAAGACGGGCATTGAAGGCGACGAATACGTGGAGATCACGTCCGGGCTCAAGGCGGGAGACAGGATCCTGCGCAAGGCCAGCACGACGGCAACAACGACGAGTACCAGCTCAACGCAGTCTGACGGCACGGGCATCTTTCCTGGAATTAGTGGAGGAGCAGGCGGTCCCCGCGACGGAGGAGCAGGCTTCACACCTCCTGGTGGCAACTAACCCATGAGTCTCATTCAGTTCAACAATATCCGCAAGACGTACGCCATCGGCGGCGTGACCATAGAAGCACTGGCCGGCGTCTCCCTGGACATCGGGGAGAAGGAGTTCGTGGCGATCATGGGCCCGTCGGGTTCGGGAAAGTCCACACTCATGCATATCCTGGGATGTCTTGACAGCCCGACGTCCGGTGAGTACGTGCTGAACGGCAAGGACGTCTCCAAGCTCAGAGCGGACGATTTGGCGAGAGTCCGCAACCGGGACATGGGGTTTGTGTTCCAGGCATACAACCTGCTGCCACAAATGAGTGCCCTGGAAAACGTCCTCCTGCCATGTTCCTATTCAGATCGGAGCCTGAAGACGAGAGAGGTCAAGACGCGCGCTCTTGAGCTTCTGGAGCGGGTCGGCCTCTCGAATCGCATGCATAACCGCCCAGTCGAGTTATCAGGGGGCGAACAGCAGCGTGTGGCAATCGCTCGCTCTCTCATGATGGATCCGTCGATTCTCCTGGCCGACGAACCCACAGGTAACCTGAACTCCAAGGGTGCTCGCGAGATCATCGACATCCTCAAGGGACTGCACGAGGAAGGCAAGACAATCATCTACGTGACCCATGACGACAATATCGGTGCGCAAGCTGAACGCGTGATCCGCATCCGTGATGGGGTCGTTGTGGCCGACGAAGGGGACTGACATGGACGTCAGAGACAGCTTCAAGAATGCCACTCGAGCGATCATGGCCGCCAAGATGCGCTCGTTCCTCACGATGCTGGGGATCATCATCGGCATCGCCGCGGTCGTCATGTTGATGGGAGTGGGCAACGGCTCAAAACAGAGTATCCTTTCGAGAATGCAGGGATCGGGTTCCGGAAATCTTTAT
>JAPLGI010000107.1 GCA_026390245.1 Caldisericota bacterium | reverse complement strand
CATGACGGCTGTGCGTCGTGCGCACTTACCCAATTCTGTGTGGGCAGCAAGGAGAGCGACCCGACGATCAGCGCAAGCGCTCCCGCTGAAGTTGTACCGGGGGACTCGGTCGAGGTGACGCTCGACGAGTCGCTTGTTCTCAAGGCCACTGCCATCCTGTATGGCATTCCACTAGCTGCCTTCTTGACGGGCGTGCTTGGTGGTTACGGGTTTTCGTCTCTAGCGCAGCTGAGTGGAAACCTGCTCATGGCGCTTCCCGTCGTCGCGGGGTTTGCTATGCTGATCCCGGGTGCAATCATTTCTCGGAGAGTAGCCTTCCGGCTGAACCCTACGGCAACTGTGGTACGCAAACTCGATCAGGAGGTGACCCGACGCCAATGAACACGACTGCAATCTGGGTACTCGATGTCATCATGACCATTGGCATGACCTTCGCGGCCATAGCCGCTCTTGTCATTGGACGCAAGGTCGCGCAGTTCTCGAGGAGTCTGTCCGGTGCAATGGCCGACGTGCGCAAGCAGGCTGAAGACTTGAAGTCGGAGGCGGTCAGACTGATGCAGTCGACCGAGGTCACAGAGCAGCACTTCGCACAGTTGGCAAGGCAGTTGACGAAGCTCACGGCATCTGCAGATACGGTTGTAAAAGCATTGCCCGCGGCGGCTTCCAGCAGAAACGGCGGCCTGCTGCCAAGAGTCATGAGCACGTTCGTAGGTACGCTGTCGGCGTACAGGTTCTTCAAGACCATCTTCCTGAGGAGGAAATCATGAGTGAGCACAATGACTGTGGGTCGTTCATGGGCGGACTGCTGATCGGGGGCATTATAGGGGCGCTTGCAGCGTTGGTTCTCGCCCCTCAGAGCGGAGAAGAAACTCGCAAGCTGCTGAAGGACAAGGCATTCGAGCTCGGCAAGGAAATCAGTGATCAGACTGAGACCCTCAAGGAAAAAGGCCGCGAACTACTGACGCAGGACGGTATCGAGATCGAAGACTCCACAGACACGAATCCTTGAGCTGATTTAGGCGGTTTCGCACCCAGGTGTCTTGATTCACAGCAAGTTCTTGGTATACTCTCGGTTGTGTTGGGGAATCGTCCAACGGTAGGACAGTAGCCTCTGGAGCTACCGATGATGGTTCGAATCCATCTTCCTCAGCCAAATGTGGCGCTGTAGAACAGTGGTTAGTTCGGGGGGCTCTCAATCCCCAAACAGGAGTTCAATTCTCCTCGGCGCTACCACGAATGTGTATATGGAACAGATAAGGCGGATGACTTCTTCGTCATCCGCCTTCTTTCTTGTGCAGGGTTCGCTTCCTGTGTCCGAGTTCAGTGCGAAAGGCGCTCGATGAACCTCCACGCGCTGTCGACAACGCCGTCCTTGTCATAGTCCATTGTCACGACATGGGCCGATCTCTCGAAAACAACCATCTGCTTGTCCTTGGAGACCGTGTGATCCATGATGAACGGCCCACACTCGTGAGGAACCACATGATCGTGCACTGAACGCATGACGAGCAGCGGTTGGGCAATGAGTCCCAGGTCCCTGCGCGTGACGCCGAGCAGCTTCACCATCTCATGGGCACCAGCAGTCGGGGTCCTGTCGTAAGCCGGCTCGATGATGCCGGGTTCCATGATGTCAGACGCGATGGCAGGAGTCGATGCAATCAGGTACTTCATGATGGGCAGAAAAGGTGCACGCTTGTCGGTCATGAAGACGGGCGCGTTGACAGGAATGACGCCGGCAATCTCGGGATGGTGCTCTGCAAGATACAGGATAAGCGTTCCACCCATCGAGAGTCCGGTGACGAATACCTTGTCACACCGGCTGGCCAACAGTTGATATGCCTGATCGGCGTCATGAATCCAGTCCGTGTAGCGAACCTTGTTGACATCCTGCCACCTCGTTCCGTGACCGGTGAGCCGTGGAGCCTCGACAGAGAGCCCTTTCGCCGCAAGCTGCTCTGCATAGTAGCGAATACTCCCGACTGTTCCCGTGAAGCCCTGCATAACCAGACAACCAATGCCACTGGTACCAGTCGCACTGAACGGCTTGCCTTCTTCGCGAATGTCCATATTCCCCTCCCTTTCGTATGCGTGTCACTTGCGTTCGTTTCATGGTGGCAGAACCGGACTTCATTGCAATCAGGTGCTATCCATGATGTCCCGCCATGGGTATCACCGCCTTCTGTCAGATGCCCAGCGAAGAATCCTCGATTCCCAGTGACGAACACGCGTCAAGGTCAATGGCTGCGCGCACGCCCATCATGGCCCGCCGAATGCCGGCGTAGGCAATCATGGCTCCATTGTCGGTGCAATACTTCATCGGTGGGAAGTAGACCCGGATATCTCCAGCTTTGGTAAAGCTGTTTCTCAACCTTCTGTTTGCGGCCACGCCCCCTACGATGGTGAGGGTATGTGGTGAGAGATCGCGGGCCGCCCGCAGCGATTTCCCTGCGAGCTCGCCAATAACTGCCGACTCAAAACTCGCTACGATGTCGGGGAGATGTGCTTCCAGCTCCTCCGGTTTCAACGACTTCACATAGTTGATGCCGGCGGTCTTGAGGCCACTATAACTGAACTCATACCCACTCCGGCTGAACGTCACTCTTGGGAAGGAATGGTATGACGGGTTCCCCGTTGCTCCGATCCTCTGGACTATTGGGCCACCTGGATAACCGAGCCCCAGGTATTTGGCGAACTTGTCCAGCGTCTCCCCTGCCGCGTCGTCCCTCGTTGCACCCAGCACTCGATAATGGAGCCACCGGTCAGAATACACCAGCTCCGTGTGCCCTCCGGACACGATCAGCGCCAGGAGCGGAAAGTCGTCTCCCGTGAGAGGCCGCACATCGCTCTCCGGATCATGGAGGAACGACGCCATCACGTGGCCTTCCAGATGGTTGACAGGTATCAGGGGCTTCCTGCTGGCATAGGCAAGACCCTTCGCAGTTTCCACGCCCACGAGAAGAGAACCAATCAACCCCGGCCCATAAGTGACTGCAATCGCGTCAACATCCTTGATCCGCATGCCCGCCTGAACAAGGGCCTCATCGACAGAAGCAATGATCGTAGCCGTATGCCGCCGTGAGGCAATCTCCGGAACAATGCCGTCATACTTGCGATGGAACGAATCCTGGCTCGAAATGACCGAGGATAGGACGAGCCCGGTATCGTCTACAACGGCTGCTGCGGTGTCGTCGCAGGACGTCTCAATCCCCAGTATGCGCACTGCGCAGCTCCTTTGTCATGAGCAAACCATCTTCAAGGTTGTCAGGGTAGTACATTGGTTTCAGGCCCGTTACTGCAAAACCCAGCCCCTCGTAGAGCCTCTGCGCTGCCACATTGGACCTGCGAACCTCAAGAAAAGCGCTTTCCATCTTGAGATCCCGGGCCAGGTCCAGCAGAAACAGGACGAGCTGCTTCGCCACTCCGGATTTGCGGGAAGCCGGGAGCGTGGCCACATTGACGATGTGCAGCTGCCCTTCCTTGAACCAGCCGCCGATGAATCCGACAATCCTCTTGTCGACGAGAGCGACGAAGTACTTCGCGTCCGCATTGAACGTGATGTCCACGAAGAAGGTCTCTTTGGGCCACGGCGCAGCGTAGGATGCTTCCTCAATTTCCCAGATGGCTTTGAGATCCCGGACACTGGCAGCCCGCAGCATGATCAATCGTGTGAGAGTCACGATATCACCTTCGGCAGATCGAACAACTCCTCGGTGCTGCGCAGATACAGTGGTTCAAGCGTGAACGGGTCTTCAATGCAGCCTCCCGCCGAAGCAGCAAGGATGCCGGCGCAGCTGGGGTAGGCATCGAATGACCACGCCACATGCTCTCCTTCAAGTGGCCATTGGCTCTCTGGAACAGCGGCCGACGAGAAGGCACAGGCTGCCATCCCTCCCCTGGTTCGGATGGCGTCAAAGGCTTCCGCTCCAATGCACACCGCGGCCCCTCGGGATAGCAGTGTTCTATCGTTGACAACGAACTCCTGCACATAGAATTGGTGGCGGCGAGCATCCAGAAGTGCCCACAGGGGACCGCCCGTCGCTTGTTCCGGGCTCGTCAGAAAGCCACTCCATGCAACTGCCTCCAGCGTAGTGACAGACACAAGCGACAGTGAAGCGCCATAGGCGATTGCCTTGGCAATACTGGCACCAACCCGCGACCCCGTGAAGGTTCCGGGACCTTTGACCAGCACAATTCCCCCCAGGTCGTCAAGTGTACACGTGGCTTCGGCAAGCACCTGATCGATCGCGGCCACAACCGTATTTGACGCAGCCGTCAACTTCAGCAGGGTCTGCGCCAGCACTTCACCTCGCCGCGCAAGGCCAACAACCCCGGATACGGTCGCAGTGTTAATGAGGAGGAACGGTTGAGTCGACACCAAAACACCTCGCAACAATGGAAGGCTGATAGAAGTCACGCAGAACAATGCGTCTGACCTCTTCGCCCAGGATTTCGAAGTGAACTTCAATACGTTCGTACATCGCGAGGAGTCGTCCGGACCGCTCAGCCCACTCAATGACCGTCACGCCACGCTTGTCCAGCTCCTCCTCGAAACCCATGTCGACCAGCTGTCGGGCCTCCTCGATGCGATAGAGATCGAAGTGTCTCACCGGTTCCTTGCCCTGGTAGTTCCGCTCCAGGACAAAGGTAGGGCTCGCAACGCTCGCACGATCGACGCCGAGTGCCGCCGAAAGCGCACCTGTCAGGACCGTCTTGCCAGCGCCCAGAGGGCCGATGAGTCCGACGACCAGGGACTCACGGGGCCCCTGCGCCAATGTCTCCAGCAGGCAGCTCCCAAGCAAGATGCCGATGCCCTCGGTGGACTGGCGGCACCGGCTCAGGAATGGGACCTCTATGCAAGTTTCGTAGGTCATGTCAGCTGAGTTATCTTAGCAGCAACGGGGCTTTTGTACAGCATGCACCGGATTGGCGCTGCTCATGCGGAAAAACCGCATCTGGTCCGACCGATACTTGACAGTCAACCATGCCCTCCTATAATGACTTAGCACTCAGACAAAGAGAGTGCTAATCTACCACGATCTTAGATTACAGGAGGCACGACAACATGGCAAAACTGGTACCAATCGGTGATCACGTCGTCATCAAAGTTGAGAAAGCCACAGAGACTGTTAAGAGTGGCATTGTCCTTCCTGAGAGCGCCAAAGAGAAGCCTCAGCAGGGTACCGTCATGGCAGTGGGCTCGGGCGTAATGCTGGACAACGGCACCAGAATTCCCCTTGAGGTCAAGGAAGGCGACAAGGTCGTCTATTCCAAGTACAGCGGCAACGAAATCAAGCTCGACGACGAAGAGTATGTTGTGCTTTCTCAGCATGACATCCTCGCTATCGTCAAGTAAGGAGGAATGACCATGGATGCAAAACAGATCATCTTCAATGAGGAAGCGTACGAGAAGATTCGCTCTGGCGTCGACAAGCTCGCCAATACCGTCAGGGTGACGCTGGGGCCAAAGGGCCGCCACGTTGCGCTGGAGAAGAAATTCGGTTCGCCGGTTCTGTCCGACGACGGTGTCAGCATCGCCAAGGAGATCGAACTCCAGGATCCAAACGAGAACATTGGCGCCCAGCTCCTCAGGGAGATCGCCCAGAAGACTGAGGACCAGGCAGGTGACGGTACGACCACAGCTACCGTCCTTGCCCAGATCATGATTCAGGAAGGCATCAAGAACGTCACTGCGGGCGCCGACTCCGTGGCACTCAAGGCCGGCATGGATAAAGCGACGACAGCCGTTCTTGACGAGCTCAAGAAGCTGTCTCGCCAGGTCAAGACCCGTGAAGAGAAGGCGCAGGTTGCTACTGTCTCATCCAAGATGCCCGCCGTCGGTGAGGCAATTGCGGACGCCATGGAGAAGGTCGGCAAGGACGGCGTCATCAGCGTGGAAGAATCTCAGGGTCTCGAGATGAAGGTTGAGACGGTCGAGGGTATGCAGTTCGACCGTGGCTATATCTCGCCGTACCTCGTGACTGACCCCGACCGCATGGAAGTCGTGCTCAAGAACCCTCTCATCTTCATCACTGACAAGAAGGTCACATCCATCCAGGAATTCCTGCCCGTACTGGAAAAGCTCTCACAGAAGGGCCGTCCGTTCCTGCTCGTCGCCGACGACATCACTGGTGAAGCGCTTGCGACCATCGTCCTCAACAAGGTGCGCGGCACCTTCTCATGCGTCGCCGTCAAGGCACCCGGCTTCGGCGACAGGCGCAAGGCCATGCTGGAAGACATCGCTATCCTCACCGGCGGGAAAGTCCTCAGCGAAGATCTCGGCCTCACGTTCGAGAAGGTCTCCGAAGACATGTTTGGCACTGCTGACGAAGTCAAGGTCGACAAGGACAACACGACCATCGTTGGTGGCAAGGGAGCCAAGGAAGAGATCAAGTCCCGCATCGGCCAGATCCGCAAGCAGATCGAGGAGACCAAGTCGGACTACGACAAGGAGAAGCTTCAGGAGCGCCTCGCAAAGCTTGCCGGTGGCGTTGCCATCATCAAGGTCGGCGCACCTACAGAGACAGCCATGAAAGAGCTCAAGCACAGAGTCGAGGATGCCGTCAATGCCACCAAGGCAGCCGTGGCAGAAGGCATCATCATCGGCGGCGGCGCGGCTCTGGTGAAGGCAGGCAGGGGAATCGACGGACTAAAGCTCACTGGCGACGAGAAGACCGGTGCGGAGATCGTCCGCAAGTCACTTCGCGAGCCACTCAAGATCATCGCAGACAACTCGGGCTATGAGGGCGTCATCGCAGTTCAGAAGGTTCTCGAAGGCGACGACAACCTCGGATTCAACTCTCTCAACAACAAGTTCGAGGACCTCTTCAAGAGCGGCATTGTTGACCCGCTCAAGGTCACTCGCCTCGCGCTGTTGAACGCAGAGAGCATCGCGAGTCTGCTCCTGTCTACTGCAGCCATGATCACAACCGTGCCGAAGGCAGAGAGCTCTGCACCTGCTGCTCCGGCCTATCCAGACTACTAGGACTCTGCTTCGCTCCTAAGCTGTCAGTTGAACCCCGGCCGCAAGGCCGGGGTTTTGCATGTCTCGTGGCGCATTCCCCTTCCAGCTGAGTGGCGACCGTCACTTCCGGAACTTGTGAAGATACCTTGAACAATACGACAACTATGGTATAAATGATTTCAGGCTGAACTCTGGCTAATTCTTTTTCGGGAGGAAGAGAGGATGAAGAAGCTGCTAACAGTCTTGTTGTCATTCATGCTTGTCGCCGTGGTATTCACAGGCTGCAAGAAGACCGCGACGCCCACTGACACTGGCGCGAAATTCCACATCGGCATCGTCACCGGCACTGTTTCTCAGTCTGAGGACGACCTTCGCGGCGGTGAACGCCTCGTACAGGAATACGGGGATGCGGCCAGCGGTGGCATCATCAAGACCCTCACTTATCCAGACAACTTCACATCTGAGCAGGAAACGACAATTTCTCAGATTGTCGGTCTTGCAGACGACCCTCTTATGAAGGCCATTGTCGTCAACCAGGCAGTCCCTGGTACCGCAGAGGCCTTCAAGCGCGTTCGCGAAAAGAGGCCGGAAATCCTGTTGTTCGCTGGAGAGCCGCATGAAGACCCCAACGTCATCGAAGCGGCAGCTGACCAGGCTGTCAGCGCCGACAACGTTGCCCGTGGCTACCTTATCATTTGGGCCGCCAAGCAGATGGGCGCCAAGACGTTCGTTCACATCTCGTTCCCTCGCCACATGAGCTACGAACTGCTCAGCCGCAGGCGCTACATCATGGAAGAAGCGTGCAAGGACCTCGGCCTGAAGTTCGTCTTTGAGACTGCCCCTGATCCTACCAGCGACGTTGGTATGGCAGGTGCCCAGCAGTTCATGCTCGAGAAGACTCCTGCCTGGGTACAGAAGTATGGCAAGGAAACTGCATTCTTCTGCACCAACGATGGAGAAACCGAACCGCTGCTCAAGCAGCTCATGAAATACGGTGGCTTGTTTGTTGAAGCTGATCTTCCTTCACCGCTGATGGGCTATCCGGGAGCACTCGGTATCGACCTCAAGGCTGAGCAGGGTGATTGGCCGGCCATCCTCAAGAAGGTCGAGCAGGCCGTCATCGACCAGGGTGGCTCGGGCCGCTTCGGCACGTGGGCCTTCTCCTATGGGTACACCACGACCGCCGGCCTCGGTGAGTACGCCAAGCGCTGCATCGAGGGAACAGCCAAGTTGGGCAACAACACGGACTTGTTCAACTCCTATGCCAAGTACACGCCCGGCGTAACATGGAATGGATCCAATTACAAGGACCTCAACAGCGGAACGACGTCGCCCAACCATGTGCTCGTTTACCAGGACACGTACGTCTTCGGCAAGGGCTACCTTGGAACAACGAAGCAGACTGTTCCGGAGAAATACCTGACCTTCAAGGCTCCAGGAGCATAGACCAGAAACGACCGCCAAGTGCCGGGGCGACATGCCCCGGCACTGCTTTCAATTCCTGAGTACGGCAGTATGAGCCACAAGGCAATTTGTGCCGGTAGATGGCCATGGGCAACTGTTGAGAGAGCAGGGGAGGTTCATGGAATGGTGGGTTCCCTGTCTCCGTTCCGCTTTCAATGCGGCACGGTGGGTGTGGCCGGTTTCCTGCCCGTCAGTACCTGATGCGTGAACCTCTCCCGGCTTGATCTCCGGCAACCGACTGGCTCAGCATCCAACGCAGCATCTCACAGCGATCAATCTCTGAGAGGTGAAGTACATGACCGAACAACAACCCTTGCTGCACATGCAGGGCATTACCAAGGAGTATTTTGGCAACAGGGTCCTGACCGACGTTACTCTGGACATCAACCGCGGCGAGGTCCTTGGCCTCGTTGGGGAAAACGGAGCCGGCAAGTCAACCCTGATGAACATCCTGTTCGGGATGAGTGTCATAGTCCAAACCGGAGGCTATACCGGCAGCGTCAGTATCGATGGCAAAGAAGTCAATTTTCAGAACCCGTTTGATGCCCTCAAGGCAGGAATTGGCATGGTTCACCAGGAATTCTCGCTGATCCCAGGGTTCACCGCCACCGAGAACATTCTGCTTAACGGTGAGATATTGCACGATAACATCGTGACGAAGATCTTTGGGCCGCGCCTGAAGACACTGAACCTTCCCGAAATGCGTGCCATCGCGGAGAAATCAATCGAGCTGCTGGGTGTCGAGATCAGCCCGGACACGCTGGTTGCTGAAATGCCGGTTGGCCACAAGCAGTTCACCGAACTCGCACGCGAGATCCATCGTCCCGAGATGAAGCTCCTCGTGCTCGATGAACCGACAGCGGTCCTAACCGAGTCCGAGGCACAGGTCCTTCTGACCTCACTGCGCAGACTGGCTGCCACCGGCATTGCCATTATCTTCATTACACACCGCCTCCAGGAGATTCTCGACATTTGCGACAGGATCGTGATCCTTCGAGACGGACAAGTTGTGAAAGAGGTGGCCACCAGCGACACTGATATTGGTCAGGTTGCCGAGCTCATGGTGGGCCGCAGTGTCTCGGCCAAGTCGGCTGCGACCGAGGACTACAACGAGAGCACGGAAACGATCCTCTCCGTCGACCAGCTCTGGGTCGACATGCCAGGGGAGACCGTGAGAGATGTCTCGCTGGAAGTCCACAAGGGAGAGATCTTCGGTATCGGCGGGCTGGCGGGACAGGGCAAGCTGGGCATCCCAAATGGGATTATGGGACTGTACCCAGCTGGAGGAGCGGTCATCCTGCATGGTAAGCCCACCCGACTCAATGATCCTGCGGCAGCCCTGGCTGCCGGAATGGCATTCGTCTCCGAGGACCGTCGAGGAGTGGGACTGCTGCTTGAAGAAGCTCTCGACTGGAACATTGCCTTCACAGCAATGCAGGCACAGAACAAGTTTCTCAGACCTCTCCTGGGTGGACTCATTCAATGGCGCGACGACAAGGCTATCCAGAACGTGGCAACGGAGTACATCAAGGCTCTGGATATCAAGTGCACGAGCACAGACCAGCCAGCACAGGAACTGTCAGGTGGAAACCAACAGAAGATCTGCCTGGCAAAAGCTTTTGCAGTGCAGCCAGATGTCCTGTTTGTTTCAGAGCCGACACGCGGCATCGACGTCGGGGCCAAGGCGCTCGTATTGGAAGCGCTTCGCACCTACAACCGCAAGAACGGCACGACCATCATCATGATTTCCTCTGAACTTGAAGAGCTGCGCTCTATCTGCGATCGGATCGCCATCGTCGACGAGGGCCGCATTGCTGGCATCCTGCCGCCATCAGCGACGGCCAAGGAGTTCGGCTTGCTCATGATAGGAAAGGTAAAGAGCGAGGCAAACAGCCATGAATAGCATTCGGAGATTCATCGAAAAAGCAGGGTGGCCTCGCATCATCATCGCCATGCTGCTTCTGTCACTGTTCATCGTGGCTCCATCTGTGGGCGTAAGGGTCGACCAGTCGATAACAGATACCATTGTCCGCTTTGGCATGAATGGCATCCTGGTCCTCGGGATGGTTCCCATGGTTCAGACCGGCTGCGGACTCAATTTCGGTCTACCGCTCGGCATCATCGCCGGGCTGCTGGGAGCGACAATCAGCATAGAGCTTGGCCTTACTGGTCTCGCAGGGTTTGCAGGCGCTATGGTTCTGGCAGCTCCGTTTGCCTTGCTCTTCGGCTGGAGCTATGGCAAACTGCTCAATCGGGTCAAGGGCGACGAGATGATGATTGCAACATACGTGGGCTTCTCGTCCGTCTCGTTCATGTGCATGATGTGGATGCTGCTCCCGTACCATAGCTCAAAGATGATCTGGGGCTATGGTGGCGCAGGACTGCGTACGACCATATCTCTTGAGGGTTTCTGGCTCCACATTCTGGACAACTTCCTGACCGTCAGGATAGGAAGCAACTTCATGTTCCCAACCGGCATGATCCTGTTCTTCGCGTTCATGGCGTTGATCATGTGGGCGTTCTTTCACACCAAGACGGGAACGGCGATGACTGCTGTCGGTTCAAATCCGGACTACGCGCGCGCAGCCGGCATCAACGTCGACAAGATGA
Source organism: Caldisericota bacterium (assembly GCA_026390245.1). Classification (GTDB taxonomy): domain Bacteria; phylum Caldisericota; class Caldisericia; order Cryosericales; family Cryosericaceae; genus Cryosericum. Next base: position 5,455 of record JAPLGI010000107.1, on the reverse strand, counting down.
GAACCATCTCGGTCATCATGTCGACCGTCTACGGCGCGATTGGCATTCTGGTCTTTCAGCAGAGCTTCGGGTTCATACAGCTCTATAACGGCCCGTTCTTCATGGCACTTCCCGCTGTCGCGGCGATTCTCATCGGAGGAGCCAGCGTCAACAAGGCCAATATCACGAACGTCGTCATCGGCACGATCCTCTTCCAGGGAATCCTGACAATGACTCCGTCGGTCATCAACAGTGCTATTCAGTCTGATCTGTCAGAGGTTGTGCGTATCATTGTCTCCGACGGAATGATCGTTTACGCGCTCACCCGAGTAACCAGGAAGTCCAGGTGATACCATGACAAGGAAAACAGGGTTCAAAGATACAATCTCACGCCTCTTCATTGGCAACGCCGTCCCTATCATGTTCATCATCCTGATTGCCTTCGCGATACCGCTGTCTGGATTCTCGAGCGGCTACCTGATTCAGGAAATGGTCACACGATTGGGTCGCGACTCCTTTCTGGTCCTCTCACTGCTTCTCCCGATCATGGCTGGCATGGGGCTCAATTTCGGTATCGTTCTCGGAGCCATGTCCGGCCAGATAGGGATCATCCTTGTCACAAACTGGGGCATCAGCGGGGTTGGCGGCCTGTTTCTGGCCATGGCCGTTGCCACTCCTTTGGCAGTGCTCATGGGCTGGATTGCCGGCGTCGTGCTCAACCGGGCCAAGGGACGAGAGATGGTTACGTCGCTGATCCTCGGATACTTCATCAACGGCGTCTATCAGCTGGTCGTGCTGTACATTATGGGCAAGATCATCCCTATCAAGAATTCTGCCATCGTTCTCTCCCGTGGATACGGAATCCGCAATGCAATTGATCTCAAGGGAATGCGTCAGAGTCTCGACAAGCTTATTCCGCTCAAGATCGGTGATATTCCGATACCGGTGGCCACATTCATATTCATTGCTCTGCTGTGTCTCTTCATTTGGTGGTTTGCCAAAACCAAACTGGGGCATGATATGCGCGCGGTAGGGCAGGACATGGCTGTCGCCGAGGATTCGGGTATCAAGGTGGAAAGAACGCGCATCATTGCGATCATTCTATCGACCGTCCTCGCATGCTATGGCCAGATCATCTTCCTCCAGAACATCGGCACGTTGAACACCTACAATAGCCATGATCAGACGGCCACCTTTGCTGTTGCTGCGCTGCTTATAGGCGGGGCCAGCGTGGTGCGCGCTTCCATCCCCAACGTGTTCATCGGGGTCATCCTGTTTCACCTGATGTTCGTGGTTGCTCCTGTGGCCGGAAAGGAGCTGATGGGCTCGGCCATGATAGGCGAGTACTTCAGGGTCTTCGTATCCTACGGCATCATCGCCGTATCTATCGTCCTATACTCCTGGAAACGAGTCAAGGAGCGAGAGCGAGCGAGACGCTCTCTGCGCGGTACAAAGGAATTGTAGCAGCAACTGAACCAGGTCTTTGAGGATGGCTGCCGGCAAATGCCGGCAGCCATCCTGCTACTCAGGACACTGCACAGACAGACGAACGGAAGAGGGGCTCTTGCTCCCTTACAGTTGCACCACCGCCCCAGACTTCTACAATGCTTGAGATACATGGAGGTGTCGGAATGAGTGGACTGATTCGACTGGACAGTACATGGGCTCTCGACCACATCGATGCCGAGCAGATTGACGGAGAAACACGAGGGGCAGCACTGCAGCTCCAGGTCCTTGTCGACAGAACAGGAGCCGGCTGCGAATACACCGGATGGCTGGACCTGCCGGTCGCCACTCCTGGAGACATCGTGACCAGAATCGAGGAGGTCACGGCCACACTGCGCGAACAATCAGATGCTGTTGTCGTCTGCGGCATCGGAGGCTCCTATCTGGGCGCCCGAGCGGGGGTGGAGTTTCTGGAAGGCATGCCGTCTCACTTGAAGACGGACAGCTTGCCCGAAATTCTCTTCGCCGGCAATAGCCTCAGCTCATGGCAGTTCCGAAAGCTTCTCGACAAGCTTGAAGACCGTCGCTTTTCCGTCGTGGTCATTTCCAAGTCCGGAACGACACTGGAGACCGCGGTTGCCTTCCACGTCCTGAGAACAGAACTGGTTCGACGGTTCGGCACAGGCGAAGCGCGCAAGCGCACTGTGGCCATAACCGACTCGCAACGCGGGACCCTGCACGATCTTGCCCGGGACGAGGGCCTGGCCACGTTCGACCTGCCCCGTGATGTCGGTGGACGGTACTCGGTACTCACTCCGGTCGGCCTCCTGCCGTTCGCGATCGCCGGCCTCGATATCCGCTCGCTGTTGCAAGGCGCTGCAGAACAGCGCGCTGCCAGCCTCGCTTCACCTGCGGAGACCAATGACGCTCTTCAGTATGCCGTCGCACGACGCATTCTCAACGCGAGCGGCAAGAGCATCGAACTGCTGACGAGTTTTGAGCCATGCCTCCACTATGTCGGCGAGTGGTGGAAACAGCTCTTTGGTGAGAGCGAGGGCAAGGACGGCAACGGTGTCTTCCCGGCGTTTGCGGAGTTCACCACCGATCTTCACTCGCTTGGACAATTCGTTCAGGAAGGAACTCGCTCTCTCTTCGAGACGGTCGTCGATGTTGCCGCCCCTGCCGAGGTTACGTTCCTCTGTGATGCGGAGTCGCCAGACGGGCTTGCCTATCTGAACGGCCGAAACCTGTCAGACATGAACCGCGACGCAAGGATCGGCACTCTTCTCGCTCACCATGACGGCGGCGTGCCTGTACTTCAGCTGACCGTGCCCGATATCTCAGAGAGCAGTTTTGGGGCCATGGTCTACTTCTTCGAGGTGGCCTGCGCGGTTGGAGGCTACATGCTGGGCATCAATCCCTTTGACCAGCCTGGCGTAGAAGCGTACAAGCGCAACATGTTTGCTCTCCTGGGCAAGGCAGGTACGGAGGCCGAAGCCGCAGACATCCATTCAAGACTGGCCAGGCACCACTGACAAGCGCCAGACAGCCCGACCACCCGGAGGCATGTCAAGCGACTCGGCCGGACTAGATCGAGTAGACGGCCTGCCCCTTGAGAAGCTGGTCTGCGAGGAGAGCTGCACCCACAGCGGCGGCATCATTCCTGTAGTGGGCCATCGCGAACTCGACGCCCTCGAACAGCAGCGGCAGAGAACGCCGCCCCGCGACCCGCTTCATTTCGTCCATGAGCAGCCCCGACTCGGCAACCCCACCGCCAAGCACGATCATGTCTGGATCAAGAATATTGATGATTCCTCCGGCCGCCCGGCCGAGAGAACGGGCCGCCTGCTTGAAAGCTTGCTGTGCCAACTGGTCTCCATTCTGGGCAAAGCGGGAGATCACTCGGGCTGATCCCGCATCCTTCGTCGTCATAAGACTCTTCGAACCCCGTGCCAGTGCGCTCCTGACATACCGCTCAATGCCAGTTCCAGAAGCAGTCGTTTCAAGGCAGCCATGTCGACCACAGCCGCACAGCAAGCCGCGGTCCACCATTGGAATGTGCCCCATTTCGCCTGCAAAGCCGTGGTGGCCAACGTAGAGATGCCCATCCAGGATGAGCGCTCCCCCAACACCGGTCCCAACAGAGAACATCACGACATTGCTATGGCCCACGGCGACCCCGCTGGCCCACTCTGCAAACAGTGCACAGTTGGCATCATTCTCGAGATAGGCGGGAGCATGCGTCTTCTCAGCCACGATCTGTGCCAGCGCCACATCATGTAAGCCGGGCATATTGGGTGAAAAGCGCAAGACGCCGCGTTTCTGATCGACCATGCCAGCACACCCGATACCGGTTCCCATGACGGAAGTCCCGGTATCTGCCGCCCGCTGGCGCAGGTCTGCTACTCCCTTCAGAATCAGGTCCGAGAATTCGCGGCTGGACTGAGCGGCGTAGGGCAGAACGAACTTGTGCTGAATGGATCCATCGTGCCACAGGATGAAGGTGACCTTCGTCCCCCCGATGTCGACGCCTGCCACCGTACGCCCTGCCGTGTTCGATTTCTTCATGTCGCCGACCTCTCATTCGGTTTTGCACACAACATTACTAATAAGTTCATTGTACGGTGGCGATACAGGCTGTCAAGCTTTCGAACGACGTCGCTCAGCGGTGGCGTTCCTGTCCGGCGGTCAGGAAGTCATAGGGGTTCTCGAGAAAGTCATCGAGAACCACGGTCATTGCCCCGAGAAGAGTACTGTTTTCGGACAGGGAGGACAGTGTGATCGAGACCTGATTGGCGACGTGGTAGAAGCAACGCTCTGTAATGGTGCGTTTCATGGGCTCCAGAATAGGGGCTCCCAGAGCTGCCACCTGGCCCGTGACGATGATACGCTCGGGAGCAAGGAGGTTCACTAGATTGACGACCGCATATCCGATGAGCTCACCCTTTTCCTTCAGGACACTCAGCACCTTGACGTCTCCCTCGGCACTCAACTGCTGAACCTCCCCAAACGAGAGCGGTCGACCGACCTGGGCCGAAGCGTCTTCCAGAATGCCGCGGAGCCCCGCATACAGCTCGACACATCCACGGTTTCCACAGTCACACCATTTGCCGTGACGGCGGTCGACCGACGTATGGCCGATTTCACCCGAGACGCCAAAGTTGCCAGTATACAGGCGCCCCCCGGCGATGATGCCCGCGCCGATCCCATAGCCAAGGTGCACCAGAACAAAATCCGAGGCATCGCGACCCTGACCGAAGAACTTCTCGGCAACGGCCTCGGCGTTTGCATCATTGATAACGAACGTTGGAAAGCCGAAACGCGCCTGCAGCAGCTGCCTGACCTGGAGGTTGCGAATCGACGGGAAGTTCGGCACACTAATGACGACTCCCGCCTCAGAGTTGATGAGCCCAGGTGCGGAGAAGCCCATTCCGATGACCGTGATGCCCCGGTGACGGTTAAGCAGTTCCTGAATGGTCTCCAGCACTCTCTCGAACTCCGTCTTGATGGAGCCCCTTGGATCGATGGTCCGCTCTGCATGGTCGAGAATGCCCCCGGCAAGGTCCATAATGGCCGTGCGGACATGCGCCCACGAGAAATCGATGGCCACGATGTAGCGTGACCTGCCGTTGAAGTGCAGCACAACCGGTTTGCGCCCTACACCAGCACTCGATCCCGGCGACTCAGTGACAACACCCTGCTCAACCAGAAAGGAGACAATACGCGAGACTGTCGGAGCGGTCAACCCAGTAAGCCGGACCAAGTCAGCCCGGGAAATATCGCTTCTCTCATGAACGGTTCGGAGAATACTCGAAGTGTTTTCCGCCTTGATACTGGTCTGGTTCTTGCCAATGTGCCTGCTTGCCCTGGGCTTCGTGGTCATGACATCTCCTCGTTGCAGCAATATGCGCGGACCTTTGCCAAGAGCAAGTATAGCAGCAATCGCATGAGAGTCGTAACGGCCGGCCGGCCCTTCTTCGTGTGACACAACACCCCCGTGCTGGTCTCCAAGCGACTCGTGTGAACTGCA
>JAPLGI010000176.1 GCA_026390245.1 Caldisericota bacterium | reverse complement strand
AGCCTGACGTTCCGGACCTGGCGCCAGGTCCTCGACGCGGAGCAACTCATGGCGCACCCTGGAGCCGAGCCGGGCGTATTTGTCGCTCTCTCAGTCAAGGACAGCGGTGTTGGTATCGAGAAGAAGAACCTGCGTCGCATTTTCGAGCCTTTTTTCACAACCAAGGACGCGGGGCAGGGTACGGGCATGGGGCTTGCCATGGTCTATGGGATCGTAAAAGCGCACAAGGGGTTCATCGACGTAGGGAGCGATATCGGCAAGGGGACAACCTTCACGGTGTACATCCCTGCAACTGACATCGTTCCCGCAACCATCTATGCTGCCGACCTCCCGGGAAAGGGGCACGGGCGCATCCTCATCGTCGACGACGAAGAGGTCGTCCGGAAGCTCGCGCGTGAGATGCTGCACCGGGCAGGGTACGACGTCGTCACTGTCACCGGTTCCACAGAGGCGGTTGCCTGGTACCGTGCGCATCCACATGAGGCCGACCTTGTCATCATCGATATGGTCATGCCCGGAAAGGATGGTCAGGAGTGCTTCAAAGCCCTCAAGGCCATCGACCCCACCGTTCGCGCAATCCTGTCAACGGGCTATGGGCTGGACGGCCACGCGCAGGACACCCTCGATGCAGGCATGGTCGGCTACATCCAGAAGCCGTATCACATGGAGGACCTCGTCACCACTGTTGCCGACGCGCTGGCAGACTTGCGGTCCTGATCTGTCACAGTCTTCCTGCAAATCATCAGCCCGGACCCGCACAGTGCAGGTCCGGGCTGACTCAGTGACAGGCGAGGTGTCAGCCTCTACCGGAAGACGACGCCTACCCGCTTGACGACGATGTTGCTTGCCTTTGGGCGCAGCAGCTTCTGATCGACGGCGAGATACTTCGCTTTGGCGGCCTGCTCCTCGGCTGTCATCGTCGCCTGCATCTGTGCTGCCAGCACCGCCAGCTGCTGCTGCAGGTCGTTCACGTTCTGCTGGAGGTCCCGGGCTTTCTCCTGCATTGTCTGCGCCGACCCCCTTGTCCGTGTGCCCGCTGTGAAGCTGCGCTTGCGCCCGACCAGCAGCCCAAGGAACGCTTCCGCCGTCTGCATGTTCGCCGTCGAACTCCGGTTGCGCGCCTCCATCTGAGCAATGTTCAGCCGCTGCTGTGCTTCGGTGAGGTCGTCCTGCAGCTTCCGCTGCTTGTCTTCGAGCTTCTCCCGCACCTTGCCAACGGCTCCCGTAATGTCGGGCGCGGACAGGACGCCCAGCCGGGCCATGAACTGGGCTTCCGTTTCGCCGTCCTGCTGAGCCACCTTGTAGGGCTTGCTTGTCAGCAGTGTGAGAGAGCGAACCTTGAGCGTGTCCTTGAACCGCGCGACGATGGTCTTCCAGGATGCGGGCTTCTGCAGGTCGGCAGGTACCTCCTGAAAGAGCGCGCCATCCGGGGCCTTGTCCCACCAGGCCACACTCGACGACAGCTGCTCTGCCGCAGTCCAGTCTACAACGGGCCACTGGGACACGGGGATGGCAAGAAGCAGGTGCTGCTGAACAAATACAGAAGTTGTCTGGTCCTCATACGCCACGTCCGCTTCGCCAAACAGGTAGGGGTCGAGCGTCGTCCCAGATGGGACAGGGGCAAACTGGACTGGGATGCCATCAGGAAAGGCAGGCAGATACCGCGACGGTCCCGACGTTGGCAGCGTCTCGTGGGTGACACGTTCGAATTCGGTCTTCCGTGGCGCCATCAGTTGTCCTATTTGAGCCTTGGTGAGGGGTCCGCGCAAGTAGCTCATCGCAAATCGTGACTGCACGATGACGTGCCTGGCCGTATGGACGTTGTGCAGCAGGAACTGGCGGGGCTTGAGACTGCCCAGGATACTGCTGAACCATGCCCTGTCGAGCGTACCGCCGCCTTCCTGCAGTGCTCCCTCCAGTCCACCCATGACACGTTCGCGGTCGCCCTCCTGCTGCAGCTTGCCGATGATCCAGGTGCCAGCGTTGCTGATACCCTTGTAGTCGATGTCCACAGGGTTCTGGGTCGCCAGGACCACGCCAAGCCCAAAGGCGCGCGCCTGCTTCATCAGGGTGAGCAGGGGCACTTTGGAGGGTGGATTGAACGGGTAGGGCGGGAAGTATCCGAACACCTCGTCAAAGTACAGCAGAGCCCGGAGAGAGTCCGTCCCCTGCTGGAGACGCATCCAGGCAAGGACTTCCTGCAGCAAAAGCGTCACGAAGAACATGCGCTCGGCGTCCGACAGGTGCGCGATGGCGAAGATACTGCAGCGCGGTCTGCCGTCTGGTGCGCGGAGAAAACTCTCGACGTCCAGAGGAGCTCCGTTGAGCCAGGACTGGAACGAAGGTGAGGCGATGAGGCCGTTGATGCGCATGGCAAGGTCCAGCCGGTCCTTTGGGGGGAAGAAGGTATCCACTTCGAAGACCCCGAGCTTCTCAAACGGCGGGTTCTGGAGCTGCACGATGAGGTCTGGAAGGGTCAGGTCCCTGCCCTTGCCCCAGGTATCGTTAATGATGGAGCTGATGAGGATGTGTTCACGGCTCCGAATGGGATCGGCGTCGATGCCCACGAGACCCAGGAGGGCGGAGGTGACGCCTTTGACCTTCTCCTGCGTCTCCTCGTCGCCGAGGTCCCCCGCAGGCCTGCGGAAGCTCTGCAGAACTGAGACCGGGATGCCTGCTGTCGAGCCTGGCGTGAAGATCACGAAGTCGGCCCCGGCCTTGAGCTGCGCGATCCGTTCCGGCGCAATGCCGGAACCGGCGAGCCCTTTCTGCCAGGTCGCTGCCGTTTCGACGGCAGTCTGCTGAACGCTCAGCCCCTTGCGCTCGGCTTCAGCCGGGTCCACCCACGGCTGAAACTCCGCAGGGCTCAAGCTCGGAAACGTCAGGAGCAGGTTGCCGAGGTCGCCCTTGGGATCGATGGCAATCACTGGGATTCCGTCGATGAGGGCCTCCTCTATGAGGTCGATGGACAAGCCCGTCTTGCCCGATCCGGTCATGCCGACGATGATGCCGTGTGTTGTCAGGTCCTTTCCCGGATACAGGACAGGGGCTCCGGCCTGACCCGTCGCCGGGTCCACCTCAGTGCCGATGTAGAAGGTCCTTCTATCTTCGTCCACGGTTGCCTCCTGATTGAGCTTCTCTCACATGATAGGCGCTGCCCGCCGTTACACAACGCCTCCGGATCAGCCGAGCCTGAGCCCGTTGGGCACCGGACGGTCGGCAGTGATGAGCACGACGCCCTGGGGTGCGTAGACGCCAAGGACAAGCACTTCCGAGGGAAACCCCGCCACGATACGGCTGGGGAAGTTGACGACGCCAAGCACCTGGCGCCCGACAAGCTGCTCCGGCGCATAGAGAGCCGTGATCTGCGCACTGGAATGCTTGAGGCCTGCGTCTGGCCCAAAGTCGATCGTCAGCTTGTACGCCGGCTTGCGGGCTCCGGGAAACGGATCGCATGCCGTGATCGTTCCTGTTCTGATGTCGAGCTGCTCAAAGTCCTGAATCGTTGCCACATTCGCCTCCGGTCCTTCTGGTCAATCATACGCAGCCATGCGCCCGTGGCAATGGTCAGAGAAGCGAGGGGGCTGCTTCGGGCGACCGTTGCGCATGAACAGCGGCTGGCGCTTGACATGGGTGTCCCTTTCCCTCAGAATGTGCCCAGAGTCACGTTCCGCTATTCTCAACAGGAGGTCACGATGGGTATCAGGAAACGATTCACCATCCTGCACAGCAACGACATGCACGGGGATTTCCTCGCGGAGATGCGCGGCGAAGAGGGCCATCTCATCGGGGGGCTGTCACTGCTGTCTGGCTACATCAACCAAGTCCGCAGCGAAGAGAAGAACGTCGTCTACTGCATTGCGGGCGACATGGTCCAGGGGTCCCTTATCGACGCCGAGTACAAGGGCATCAGCACGATGGAACTCATGAACTATCTGGCACCCGACGTCGCAACACTGGGCAACCACGAATTCGACTATGGATTGCCCCACCTGCTGTTCCTGGAAAAAATGGCCAACTTCCCCATCGTCAACGCCAACCTCTATATCACACAGTACAACAAGCGCCTGTTCCGGCCATACATCGTGAAGAACGTCGACGGCTTCGACATCCTGTTCATCGGCATCATCACCGAGCGCGTCATTGACATGCTGAAGACCGACAACATGCTGTCTGCCTTTATCACCCTTGAGGAGGCCGCCGCCGAGGTCGGCAAGATCTGCAACGCCTACAAAACGGACGATATCGACCTGACCGTCCTGCTGACCCATATCGGCTTTGACTCCGACAAGGAGCTTGCGGCCCTCCTGGACCCTGCATGGGGTGTCGACATGATCATCGGAGGACACAGTCATACCGTCCTGAACCAGCCGGCAGTCGTCAACAACATTCTGATCGCACAGGCGGGCGTTGGCACGGACCAGATCGGACGGTTCGACATCACTGTGGATGACGACACCAACAGCATCGTCGACTGGACGTGGAAGCTGGTCCCCATCGACAGCGAGCACTGCCAGTCCGATAAGAACCTCACGGCCTTCATCGAGGGCTTCAAGGACGTCGTCGACAAGAAGTACGGCAGCATGATCTCGAAGTTCAGGCGTACTCTCACGCACCCGGAACGCACGCGAGAGACTGAACTCGGGAACCTGTTTGCCGATGCGATTCAGGAGACAACTGGCGTCGACGTCGCCTTTGTCGGCAGCGGCAGCATACGCAAGACAGAGCTTGGACCAGTTGTGACGCTGGGCGACTTCCTGGCACTGTTCCCCTACGATGACTCTGTCACCCGGTTCACGGTGACCGGTGCACAGCTGAGGCATGCATTCGCCGGCTTCATGCGCCCGGAGAACCGCAATGGCGAAGGCGAGTACTATCAGGTGAACAAGGGCGTGAAGGCAGTGTACGACCAGGCAAAGCACGAGCTGGTATCGCTGACGCTCAGTGGCGTCCCGGTTGACAACGATGCCCACTACTCGATCTGTCTGCAGGGCTATCACTACAAGAATTCTATGGTCGGACTTCAGCTGACGAACGAGGAACTGGCACAGCTGGAGCAGCCCCACCTGCTTGCGACATCCGGCAGGGATGTCGTCGAGGAGTACCTCCGCAACCACCAGAACCTTAGCGCTGAAATCGATGGCCGCCTCCAGTACATCTAGGCGCCTCACAAATGCCGGACCGGCACGACCAGGCGTCTTGACTGAGCGGCAGTTGTGTCTACTCTTTTAGGTGGAGCGTTGACATGTGCCCCGAGGTGTACGACATCCTACTATGGAGGCAAACGTGAAGAGATTTGTTTCGCTTCTCGTCGTCCTGGCAATGATTGCAGGGCTCACTGCTGGTGTATCCACCGCTACTGCTGCAACGACGACCTCTCTCATTCTGACGATTGGCAAGCTTACCTACACGCTCAACGGGATTACCAAGACGGGTGACCAGGCCCCGGAGATCACGAACTCGCGCACATTCGTGCCGATTCGTCTGGTGGGGGAAAGTTTTGGCGCCGACGTCAACTATGACGCCGCCACGAAGACAGTAGGCGTCCTCCTGGGCGCCACGCAGTTCGAGTTTGTCATTGGTGAGAAGACAGCAAAAGTGAATGGCGACACGGTTCTTATGGACGCAGCCGCCTACATCTCCAAGGCCGGCCGCACGCTGATCCCGATTCGCTTCGTTTCTGAGAAGTCCGGATTGAACGTTGGCTGGAATGGAACCACCCATGTCGTCAGCGTTACGTCCAAGGCCCCCATCACCACCAACATCAAGATCGGCCTTGTCACTGACGTCGGTGGCCGTGGCGATCAGTCCTTCAACGATTCCGCACTGCGTGGCCTTGAGATCTGGGCCGCCAAGAAGTCCTATGTCAAGGGTGGCGGATACACAGCCATGACTGATGCAGCCTACAAGCAGTCCCTTGCCGACAACGCTCCTGACCTTAGTGACCGCGGTATTGTCGCTCTCACGAATGTCGTTCCGGTCATCCTTGAGTCCAAGGAACAGACCGACTACATCCCCAACCTCACCAAGCTCGCTGAGGACGAGGGCTGCAAGCTCATCATCGGCGTAGGGTTCATGCTTGCCGACGCCATCTATCAGGTCGCCAAGGAACATCCGCAGACCAAGTTCATGCTGATCGATTCTGTTCCTTCCGACCCGAATACGTTTGCCCCTCTGCCCACCCTGCCCAACCTTGTCGACTTCCTGTTCAAGGAAGAGCAGTGCGGGTTCCTTGTTGGCGCCATCGCCGGCTATGCGACCAAGGCCAACAAGATCGGCTACATCGGTGGTATCGCCGTTCCGCCGGTCCAGCGCTATGAAGCAGGCTTCTTCGCCGGCATCAAGACGACCAACAAGACTGCCTATGGCACCGATGGCAAGAACGTAGCCAACGTCTACGCCGGCAGCTTCGGCGACCAGCCCAAGGGCAAGCTGATTGCCCAGACCATGCTCGCTCAGAAGTGCGACATCCTGTTCCACGCTGCCGGAGCCACTGGCAACGGCATGTTTGAGGCCATCAAGGAAGCCGGCGGACCTGCCCAGAATCTGTGGGGCATCGGCGTCGACGTCGACATGGGCAAGAATCCGAACCTGTACCCTGCCGGCACACTGACATCAGCTCTCAAGCACGTCGACTTCGCCACCTACGTTTCTGTCAAGTCCATGGTCGATGGCACCTTCACTCCCGGCGTCATCACCCTGTCTCTTCGCAACGGTGGTGTGGGCTGGGCCGAGGGCAATGTTGCCAAGGTCCTGTCTGCCGCACAGATTGCCAAGATCAACACTCTTCGTCAGGACATCATCGACGGCAAGATCACTCCTCCCGAAGACCCTGCGAAGGTTCCTGCCTGGACAGCCCCAACCGGCTACTAGACTCTGCTTCAGCATCGACTGCCAAACCCCCGGCTTCACGCCGGGGGTTTTCTCTTGCAAAACACCACACCAGGCCGGCAGGGCAGTACCATGCGCTGAACTCAATGCCAGTTTGCAGTATGCTGTTGCTGGATGATTCCGTGGTGGAGGAGAACACATGAGGAGACTGCCGTCAGTTTTGCTGATTGTCGTCCTTGCTGCATCTGTCTTTGGTGGATGCAGGAAGGCCGCACCGGTTGTGAGTGGGACCAAGGTTGGCCTTGTCACCGACGTCGGTGGCCGTGGTGACCAGTCCTTCAACGATTCCGCCCTGCGCGGCCTCGAGACCTGGGCCGCCAAGAAGTCCTACGTCAAGGGCGGTGGATACGCTGCCGTGTCTGATGCAGATTATGCTCAATCTCTGGCCGACAATGCTCCTGACCTTACGGACAAGAGCATTGCCCCTGTCCCGAGTATCACCCCTGTCGTGCTTGAGTCCAAAGAACAGACCGACTACATCCCTAACCTCACCAAGCTCGCCGAGGACGAGGGATGCAAGCTCATCATCGCTGTCGGCTTCATGCTTGCGGACGCCACATATCAGGTCGCCAAGGAACATCCGCAGACCAAGTTCATGCTGATCGACGCAGTTCCTTCCGATCCCACTACGTTTGCTCCTCTGCCCACCCTGCCCAACCTTGTCGACTACCTGTTCAGGGAAGAGCAGTGCGGGTTCCTTGTCGGCGCCATCGCCGGCTATGCGACCAAGGCCAACAAGATCGGCTACATTGGTGGTATGCCCGTTCCGCCGGTCCAGCGCTATGAAGCAGGCTTCTTCGCCGGCATCAAGACCACCAACAAGACCGCCTACGGCACCGACGGCAAGAACGTAGCCAACGTCTACGCCGGCAGCTTCGGCGACCAGCCCGCAGGCAAGCTGATTGCCCAGACCATGCTCGGCCAGAAGTGCGACATCCTGTTCCACGCTGCCGGAGCCACTGGCAATGGTGTGTTTGAAGCCATCAAGGAAGCCGGCGGACCTGCCAAGGGTCTGTGGGGCATCGGCGTCGACGTCGACATGGGCAAGAATCCGAACCTGTACCCTGCCGGCACATTAACATCTGCCATCAAGCACGTGGACTATGCTACGTGGCTGGCCATCAAGTCCGTTGCCGACAACACCTTCACCTCGGGACCAATCACCCTGTCTCTGACCGACGGTGGCGTGGGCTGGGCTCAGGGGAACGTTGCCAAGGTCCTGACCGCCGGTCAGATCGCCAGGATCGAGACCCTTCGTGCTGGCATTGTCGCCGGAACCATCGTTCCGCCGACCGATTCAGCAGCGGTCCCGGCCTGGACCCCGCCGGCCGGCTTCTAGCAGCTGCTTCAGAGCACGACACTCTTGCCGGGACGCAGGGAGAGTGCAAGTCTGAAAAAGAAGAAGCCCCGGGTGGGTTGGACCCGGGGCGACTTGGAAAAGGAAAGGGAAGGGCTGTTTGCCACAGCTGCTACCAGTATATCGTGGCACAAAACATTGCAAACGAGCTTTTCACATTGTTGTCACGCCCGCACCGAACCCATGACTGGCAGCGAACATCCGCCTGCACAAGCCCGCACATCCTTTTCAGGGCTTGAAGACGTTCCACCCACCCCGCTTCATCTGGAAGTAGAAGAAGCCTACCCACGCAATCGGGAAAACGATCATCTCCCAGAGGCTCCTGCTGCTGCCTGCGTGCCAGAACATGATCTCGCTAAGGATCAGTGGGACGAGGAATACTGCGAGTCTGATCCAGTAGCGCGGAGGCTGCTTCTTCTGGCTCAGCCCAGGCTTCGGCTCGACAGTGAGTGCCGATGTCTCTGCCGGTACGACAACACCCTTGTTCTCCTGCAGGTCCTTTGCCATGTCAGTTCCTATGATGCCTCGGTCTTCACCGGAATGTTTCTGCTTGCCAGAATGTCGACGCCGGTACCGAGAACGTTTGCGATGACCACATCTCCGAACTTCACGGGGGCCTTGAGCTCGATCTTCCGGATTTCTGCAAGAAGATCAGCAATACGTGGCTTGGGAATTGGTGATTCAGTGTAGACCGGAACAAGAGGATGTACGCCGCCGGTTACCCGGACCGTGGTTGTCACCATGCGCCGGGGGTCCCTCAGCTCCCCTGTCGCATAGTCGATGCCGCGCTTACAGCCGCTTCCATCCATCTTGACGATGTTCTCACCCTCCATTGTCAGATCCAAAGAGCAGCCCCTTGGACATGTGATGCAGATAAGCTTCCTGTGTTCCTGCTTCATGTCAGTCTCCTTATCGCCTTACGACTCGCACGCTCAGCTCGGACGCACGTTGCACTGTGTCGTAGGCAGACTGTGGAATATCGATGTTGACCATCTCACCGGGGCGCACGTAGAGCTCGGCCTTTCTGGTCACCCGTTCTTCGCCGTTCATGACTTCAACCCAGACGGGTTCCTCAATCGGCAATGTAACGCGCATCTGCAGGCGCTGGGCCGATTCTGCCAGGCTTTCCTTGTCCAGAACATGAGGAACGATATAGCGTATGTTGTCTCCGGCTTTCATCCTTACCCGTCGACCGTGGTGTTTGCGCTCAGCGATCGCGTATTGTGCCGCGTTCCGTCCGCACAGCAACCCGGCCTCGGTCACCCAGTCCACGAGGTCGTAGACATGGACCACGTTACCTGCAGCGAAAATTCCTGGAACGCTGGTTTGCATCTTCTCATCGACAAAGGGGCCGGCAGTGACAGGGTCAAGCGCAACCCCCGCCTTGCGCGAAAGTTCATTCTCCGGGATGAGACCCACCGAAAGCAGCAGGGTATCGCAGGGAATGATCTCCTCGGTGCCCGGTATCGGCTGGCGCTGCTTGTCGATCTGGACCGATTCTATCGCTTCTACCCTGTTGTTGCCGATAATCCGCTTGACCGTATGCTGCAGCTGGAGTGGAATGTCGAAGTCCAGCAGGCACTGCACGTAGTTGCGTGTCAGGCCTGTCAGGAAGGGCATGATTTCCAGCACCCGTTCCACCTTGGCGCCTTCAAAGGTAAGCCTGCGCGCCATGATCATGCCAATGTCGCCCGAGCCCAGAATCACGAAGCGCTTGCCAGGCATGAAGCCTTCGATATTGAC
>JAPLGI010000123.1 GCA_026390245.1 Caldisericota bacterium | reverse complement strand
CGGCGCGTGCGCAGTCTCGCAGCCGCAGCGCCCTGTTGTTGTAGCCCATGCCCTGCCATGCACGGATGATGGTTGCGTTGTCCGCGGCTGCGAGCGAACTGAAGTCGGGATACTGTCGAAGGAAGAGGGGCAGCTTCTCCTGGATACGGGCCGTCTGGGTCTGCTGGAGCATCGTCTCGGAAACGAGAACGACGTACGGGTCGGGATTGGGAACTCTCCACACAAAACGACGAGCGTGGGCCGCATACCAGCCCAGGACCATTGCCTGCACACGCTCCACGGTGGTCAGATCGACCGAGAGAGCAGTGCCCGGGCTCCTTCCAGCCTTTGGAGCGGCGGCGGTCTTGATGCGCGGTGCGGGATCCGGATGTTTCATGAATGCAGTATAGCAGGACAACTGTTTGCAGCGATAGTCCAGACAGCGATAATGGACGAGACAGCGTGGGCCGTCTTGTTTGCCGCGCAGGGAGGTACTATGGCTGTGTCGGATGAGTCGCATCAGGCGGGATTGCTGCACCACGTAGAGATCTACTGCGTGGATCTGAAGGTCACGACGGAGTTCTGGGGATGGTTCCTGGGACTGCTCGGCTATTCAGTCTACCAGGAGTGGCCGGGTGGGAGGAGCTATCGGCTGGGACCGACGTATCTCGTGTTTGTGCAGGCCGAACAGCAGTTCTGCCATGAGCCGTATCATCGCTGCCGTCCCGGCCTCAACCATCTTGCGTTTCATGCTGCGTCGCGGCAGCAGGTGGACGAGGTGACGGAGCTGCTGAGGAGTCGTGGAGTGCGCATTCTCTACGAGGACCGGCATCCGTATGCCGGTGGGCCCGGCTGCTACGCCGTCTACTGTGAGGACCCCGACCGCATGAAGGTCGAGCTGGACGCGCCGGACCAAGTAACGCTGGCGGTGTAGACGTTGAGCAGGGAAGCCGGTGCCTCCCCTGACGCTGTGATGGAATTGGAAGGATCGCTGACTTGTCGCGTTGACACATGCGCCGTAGACGGCCATACTGGGCATGTGCCAGGCCGTGCAGGCAAC
Source organism: Caldisericota bacterium (assembly GCA_026390245.1). Classification (GTDB taxonomy): domain Bacteria; phylum Caldisericota; class Caldisericia; order Cryosericales; family Cryosericaceae; genus Cryosericum. Next base: position 8,087 of record JAPLGI010000123.1, on the reverse strand, counting down.
CAATGGCTGAGACAGGAGGAACATATGGAAGAGATCAAGCGCGTTGACGTCGGGGACATGGCTCCCGACTTCACCTTGAATGACAACCGGAAGCGGCCCATTCACTTGGCCGACTACCGTGGCAAGAAGGTTCTGCTGTCTTGGCACCCTCTCGCATGGACACATGTCTGTGCCGAGCAGATGAAGTCGCTGGAGGCTCATCTGGCAGACTTTGCACGGATGAACACCATAGCGATGGGGATGAGCATTGATCCCGTGCCGTCGAAGAATCAGTGGGCCAAGCAGCTGCTGATCGCCGAGACCATGCTGCTGTCCGACTTCTGGCCGCACGGAGGTGTGGCGCGGACGTATGGACTGTTCCGCGACGTCGAGGGCTACTCCGAGCGCGCCAATGTGCTCATCGACGAATCAGGCACGGTCACCTGGGTGAAGGTCTATCCCGTCCACGACCTGCCTGACATTGATGAGGTCCTGGCACACTGTGCAGAGTGACCGGTTGAAGGCAGCTATGCATGTCAAGGATGCCATCGAGACCCGCAGGGCATACCGTTCGCTGGATCCGGCAGCCATCACTGACGACCTGATCTGGGACCTGGCGCATGCTGCAAGCCTCTCGGCGTCCTGTTTCAACAACCAGCCGTGGCGCTACGTGTTCGTCCGCGACCCCGAGGTGCTGGCGAAAATATCCACGGCGATGACCAGGGGAAACCAGTGGACGGAACGGGCTTCCATGGTGATCGCCGTCTTCAGTCGGTCCGAGCTGGACTGTGTCATCAAGGAGCGCGTGTACAACTGGTTCGATACGGGTATGGCAACGGCCCTGCTTATCCTGCGAGCGACTGAGCTGGGACTGGTGGCTCACCCGATTGCCGGTTTTCGCGAGGCTGAGGTGAAGCCGATGCTGGGAATATCGGAGGACATGACGCTGCTCACGCTGGTCATCGTGGGGACGCACGCGACGGCTCCCAACCCCGTTCTGTCCGAGAAGCAGTTGCACGATGAAGCTGAGCGCCCGCCTCGCCTTTCGCTGGAACGCATTGCCTTTGTCGACAGGGTCCCGGATGGGGTGCCGGTTGGAGAGCCTGTTCCTCACTGACCGTCCAGGTCAGGATCGTCATTCTCAGCAATGATGACATGGTATGAGGAGGGCCCCTGGGCAGACCAGGGGCCCTCGTGTGTGACCTGCCTGCTGGCAGGGTCAGGACTGAGGCAGGCTGAACACTTGCCAGGGAGTGCTGTACAGCGAGAGTCCCCGGTATCCGGCTCGGACGTGGAGCATGACCTGGGTGGCTGATGCTGCCCCGGGCATGCTGATGTCGATGGTCACATCCGGTCCGTTTTCGGTGGTGACCACCGATGTTGTCACCGAGGCTCCGCTTACGAGGTCCATGGCGCTCGCCTCCTTCCCATGTTGCAGGCTGATGACGAGCTTGGGCTGCTGAGAAAAAGGAGTACCTGTGACGACGGGAAACACGGAGACTTCTGCGACCGAATCCTCGGTGGGGGCTGCAGGAAAGGAGAGGACCAGGCGCAGTGTCCCTGGTGCGGGCCTGCTGGCGCTGACGGAGCGCAGCTCAAGGTTGTGACCAAACCGCTCGAGCAGGAAGTCGGTCGGGATGAGAAAGAATGGAGCGTCTGCCGGGGAAAGCTGCAAATACTGGTCCTCAAAGTACACCTCGTTCCGGCGCGAAAAACTGGCCAGCAGTCGGTAGGCGACGTCGGTCTGGCTGCGATAGATCAAGGTCGTCGCATACTTCAGTGCCTCCTGATCTGCAGTCAGTCCCAAGTTCCGCAACTGAATCGGAAGTGAGGCCACAAACGCGGGCGGGGTCAGGACAGCCAGGGGGTCGTACAGGAGAGGCGACGGGAAGTGTCGTTGATGGACGAGGTACGTGTAGCGGGACGGAGACAGGTTGAGGTCGCACAGCGCCGCGGTGACGAAGAGATACGCAGCCTGGTGATCGGGGTTGAGGTCCAGGGGCGACGGGAAGAGCACCACTGTCGGGTGAAACGCCTGCATGACCTTCTCCAGATCGACGGTAACCGCAGCAGCATTGTAGGGAGATCCAGGGCTGAGCGCATCGGGGTAGGGGACCGACCGGGCGTCGGTGGCAACATGAAGCCTGCTCGTGTCGGGTTGCCAGGTCATTTCCCAGATGCGCAGCGTTCCCGAGTCGGGATAGCCTAGGAACGTCAGGCAATCGGGCGTCAGCCCGAGAGAGGCGGCACCCTTGACAGCTTCAGCGTGACGCAGCTCGCCCAGCGCCCTGAATTCGGCCGATGTCAGTGCGGGCAGTTTCTTCAGTGCCCAGTACGCGAGCTCGTAGTTGTCTCCGTAGGTGAGATACACGATATGAACCTTCGCGCCTGCCTTGAGAGCGTTCTGGATAGCTCCGCCGGTGGCGATACACTCGTCGTCGGGATGGGGAGCGACGACAAGCACCGAGTCGGTCGACTGGAAGTCCTTGAGCTGGCTTCTGGGGTCAGACAGTGCAGATATGAGCTTGGGAGACTGCACAGACGGACCGAAGAATCCCAGCCAGGCCCCGGCTCCCGTAGCGAGCAGCACGCCTATGGAGATGAGGAGAACGACCTTAGCCTTTCGTCTCATGCGCCTATCGAATGTCTCCGGGTTCTGCTGACAGACAAACAGGCAGGGGCTCCAAGGGTCTCATGCGTCAGGACACGAGTTGTCTCAGGATCTCCTCTGAACGGGCGAACAGCAAGGAATGACCCTCGTCGGGATGCCACCGTGTCAGGGTATGAGGAAGGATAGATGCGAGTTCTTCAGCCATGGCGGGCGGAGTGATGACATCCCTGCGACCATGCCACAGCTGGACCGGATATGCGATGCTCTTCAGTGCGAGGTGCCAGGAGCCGGGGTAGAGAGCCAGTTCCTGCGCGGCGCCCGCTACACCCTGTCTGAACGCCTCCGTCAAGTTCGTCCGGAGCATGTCCTTGATGTCCGGTCGCTCGAGTATGGACTTGTCCACGTCGGGCCGTTCCGCTGCCATGCGAGTCAGCACCGATGGGAAGTCGGCCTGTACCTCCTGCATGCTGCGAGCAAGCATGCGCCGGGCAAGCCAGGGGAAGCGTGCTACTGAGACGAACATCCGGCGCTGGTCAGGGTTCATGGCCAAGCGGACAGCCGGATTGTTGAGGGGAGACATGCCCGAGACAATCCCCGCTGCGGTCAGTCTCTCATCGATGCGGTCTGCGCATGCGACGACATAGGGGCTTCCTGCTGAGGTACCGAGAACCGCAAATTCGTAGATGCGGAGGTGCGAAACAAGCTGGATGACGTCTTCTGGCCAGTCCGAGAATGAGCGTCTTGGCTTGGGGTCCGACAAGCCAAATCCGGGCCTGTCAGGTACGATGAGTCGAACACCAACTGCTCGCGCAGGAGTGTCCAGAGCGATACCTTCGAGTCGCGATGCCGGAAACCCATGGAAAAAGAGCACCGGCTTCCCCGACGGATCGCCGAATTCTGCAAACCCCAGGGTCCGCCCGTCGACAAGCTTGATTGTCTGATCAGTCAATGACATCAGCGCCTCACTTGGCTCGGAGATGTATCGGGAGTCTCCAGAACTTGAGTCTATCATGAAGCGACGGCCAATCAACCGCGGTGCCGCAAACACAGCGTGCGAAAAACGTTGACCATGCATGCCTCTCCGTAACTCCCGAGCAGACGGGAATCCAACCCTGCCCTTGTTGCAGGACGTTACAACAACTACGGCTGTCCCCTGTTACAGACGGCCTGCTCAACTTCCTCGGAGAAGCTCCTCCACGTTTTCCAGCAGGTGTTGAAGGTCGTACGGCTTGCCAAGAAACCCCTGCACGCTGCCTTCCTCGAGCATGTGTTGGACGGAGTCGTTGGAGGTGTATCCGGAGTTCAGCAGGATGGGGACCTTTGGGTCCATGTCCCGGATGGCCTGAACGATCTCGGCGGTGGTCATGCCAGGCATGGTCATGTCCAGCAGGATGAGCCTGATGCCCACAGGATGATGTTGCAGGATGTCCAGGGCCGAGGCCCCGTCCGGCGCCGTCAGGACCGTGTACCCGCTCCGACTCAGGAGCGTCTGTGCGACTGTGGAGATGACTGGCTCATCCTCGACGACCAGGATCATGCCGTGATGTGTGTTCTCGACGACAGGTTCAGGTATGTGTACAGGGTCGACGGGGGAGGCGGAGCGCGGCAGGAAGATGTCGAATGTCGTGCCGGTACCTTGGGTGGATACTGCCGTGATCCACCCACCGGCTTGCTTGACGGCACCGTAGACAATGGAAAGACCAAGCCCTGTGCCCGACCCCACCGGCTTAGTGGTGTAGAAGGGCTCGAACAGGTGCTGGACAATCACGTCTGGGAGGCCAGGGCCGGTGTCGGAGACACGAAGGTGGACGAACTCACCTGCTCGTGCAAAGGGATAGTGAAGGAGATATTCTTCGTCAACGACTTCGTTGTGAACTGAGATGGTCAGTGTGCCCCTGCCGTCCATGGCGTCGCGCGCGTTTACAGCCAGGTTCAGCAGGATCTGGGTCAACTGTGATCGGTCGGCAAGGATGCTCCATGCATCAGGCTGGAAGTTCCGCACGATGGTAATCGTGGCCGGCAGCGATTGGCGCAGCAAGTCCAGCGTTTCCCCGACTGCCATGTCGACGTCGAGAACAACCGGCATGACTATGGCATTGCGGCTGTAGGTCAGCAGTCCTTTCGTGAGGTCGGCTGCCCGGCGGGCTGCGGTCTCGGCGGCATTCAGATTCTCCAGCAATGGGTTTTCCGGCGGAAGACTGGCCCGCATGAGAGCAATGTTGCCCAGGATGCCGGTCAGCAAGTTATTGAAATCATGAGCCACTCCTCCTGCCAGTGTCCCGATGGCTTCCATCTTCTGGGACTGCAGCAGCCGCGCCTGCAAAGCCTGCTTTTCCTCCTCCGCCTGCTTGAGCTCGGTGATGTCGATGGTGTAGCCCGCCAACACGGTCTTGCTTCCCTGGACAATCGGGAACTTGATCGATGTGTAGTTGCGGCCATCCAAGTCCTCATCCACACTCAGGATCTCACCCCTGGATACGACGCCCCAGTCATCGGCCGTGATCTTCGCGGCCAGTTCGGCCGGAAACAACTCCGCCATGGTCTTGCCCACCATTTCCAGACCCTGCACGCCGATCATCTGCAGATAGTTGTCGCTGGCTTGCAGTACGCGGCTCTCGGTGGGAGTCACCGCCTTGATGTAGGTGTAGATGGGTGAGTGGCGCATGAACAGCGAGAACAGGTCATTGGTGTTCCGCAGCTTCTCCTCCGTCTGCTTGCGCTCGGTGATGTCGCGCGTCGTGCCTCCAATGCCAACAATAATGCCGTTGCTGTCATGCAAGGGGTTAAGTACTACCTCAAAGTTGTGAGTGGTGCCATCAGGCATGGGAGCTGTCGTCTCTGAGGTGACGGTATTGTCTGTTTCGTAGACTCGGCGGTGCAGACTGTCCCATTCCTTGCATTGAGCATCCGGAAATCCGAGTTCGGCATGAGTGTGCCCTATGATTTCGCTTGCCTCGAGTTTCAGCAGTTCGCACAGGCTTCTGTTTGCACTGGTGAAGCGGCCCAGGGTATCATAACTATAGATACTGTCGCGACTCGCATTGTTGATCAGAGAGTATCTTTCGTCGCTCTCCCGCAGCGCCTCCTCTGCCTGCTTGCGCTCGGTGATGTCAGTATGGGTGCCGAACATCATCAGCGGCTTGCCGTCTTCGGTGCGCGTAATGACGCGGCCGCGGTCGTGAACCCAGACCCAATGGCCGTCCTTGTGCTTCATGCGGCAGTCGTAGTCATAGTAGGGCAGTTCGCCTGCAAAGTGCCGCTGCAGCAGTTCATCGGAGTGCCTCAGGTCATCGGGGTGAACAAAGGTCTCAAACGTCTTGACACTGATGGGGGTCAGTTCGTCGAGCGTATAGCCGATGATCTGTGCCCACACGTTGTTGTAGACCGTTTGCCCAGTCTGGATGTTCCATTCCCAGGTGCCAACATGGGTGCCCTCGATGATGCTTTGGAGCCGCCAGGCAGCATCGCGCAGCGATGTCTCCGCCTGCTTCTGCACCGTGCCTGCTTCGTTCGAAAGGGTTCTGCTGTCAGTCATTGATCTCCCCTTGACTTCGTTGCATGGGAACATACACTCCAAGGATACTCTTGACACCGAAGCGGTCAAGTGGTCCGTTGGGACGGCGAGTCTGTGAACCGGGGTGTCGTACCAGATGTCCATTCGTTCTCGTTCCTGTTGACAGGAACCCGGTCAGGAAGTAACCTGTAGATGGTTGTCGAGGGCCGGTCCCGGGCGGTTGCCCTGAGAGCGGCCATTGTCATATGTGGAGGCTGATATGGAACGTGTGCTGAGCAGTGAATTATCCTCTCACGCAGGTGAGCGCATCATGATGTCAGGGTGGATGCATCGCATCCGCAAGCTGGGAAGCGGGATGGTCTTTGTCCACCTGCGCGATCGTTCCGGCATCTGTCAGATTGTCGTCGAGGCTCCCGAGGCGGTGGCCTCCATCGACGGACTGCTGGTCGAGAGCGTCATTCAGGTCGAGGGCACGGTCGTCGCAGAGCCCCAGGCTGCCGGGGGATACGAAGTGCACAACCCTTCCTTTACGGTGCTGTCTCCGGTCACCGAAGCGTTGCCCTTCCCGATCAACAAGCCGGTCATCAATGCGCATCTGGATACGTTCCTTGACCATGCAATGGTCGGTCTCAGGGCGCCATCCAAGCAGGCCATCTTCAAGCTGAGCGCCGCGGCAGCTCACGGATTCCGGGAGGTCCTTGACGGCAAAGGCTTCACCGAAGTGGCGACCCCCAAGATCATCGGTTCGGCTTCCGAGTCCGGCGCCAACGTTTTCGCAATCGAGTACTTCGGAAAGCAGGCCTTTCTGGCCCAGAGTCCCCAGTTCTACAAGCAGATGATGGTCGGCATCTTCGAACGCGTCTACGAGGTGGCCCCCGTTTTCAGGGCCGAGCCTCACCAGACCATCCGACACCTCAACGAGTACGTCAGCATGGACGCCGAGATGGGGTTCATCAAGGACCATACGACGGTTATGGCCCTTCTTACCGAAGTCATCGGGGGGATTCTGTCCTATCTCACGGCGCATTGCGCGAGGGAGCTGGAACTCCTCAAGGTCGAAATGCCATTGGCGCCCGAGACTTTCCCGCACGTCTACTTTCCGGACGCACAGCAGTGGATCTTCGAGCATCACGGTGAGGATTGTCGCGCAGAGCCGGACCTTGCCCCTCAACATGAGAAGTGGCTGGGCGAATGGGCAAAGGAGACCTTTCAGTCTGACTTCCTGTTCGTCACGGGCTATCCGATGGTGAAGCGTCCCTTCTACACGGCGCCAAATCCGGATGACCCCAGGTACTCCAACTCCTTCGACCTCCTGTTTCGTGGCACTGAGCTGGTCACCGGTGGACAGCGTCTCAATAAGTTCGACGATTATGCCAGGGCTCTCGAATCTCGCGGCATGACGCAGGAAGCCGTGGCCGCGTACCTGGAAACGTTCCGCTTTGGCATGCCACCGCATGGCGGTTTTGCCATCGGGCTGGAGCGGTTTGTCATGCAGCTGACGGGTCTCACGAACCTGCGCGAGGCTGTGCTGTTTCCACGCGACATGGAGAGGCTGCAGCCCTGACCTTTGAAATGTGAAGCCCATTGTACCAGGTACATGAGGCATTCACAATTGGAGTGACCGATGAGAGAATACGACTTTCATAGCATCGAGCCGAAGTGGCAGGACCAGTGGGAGGTCGGGAAGGCCTATCGGACCGAAGAGAACTCCGCCAAGCCGAAGCTCTTCTGTCTGGATTACTTCCCCTATCCATCGGGAGATGGCCTGCACGTTGGCCATTGCCGCAACTATATCCCGACCGACGTCATCAGCCGGTTCTACCGGATGAGGGGCTTCAATGTCCTGCACCCCATGGGCTGGGACGCATTCGGGCTCCCCGCCGAGAATGAGGCTATCCGGCTGAAGAAGAATCCACGCGAGATCACGGTCAAGAACACGACCAACTTCAAGAGGCAGCTCAAGCTCATCGGGACCTCGTACGA
>JAPLGI010000118.1 GCA_026390245.1 Caldisericota bacterium | reverse complement strand
GGAATAGGAATCAGCCCAGTTGCTCGGCGACGCCGGCCAGCTCGTCGCGGATGGCAATGTGCTGCGGGCACTTCTCCTCACATGCCCCACAGCGAATGCAGCTGCCAGCTGACGAACCTTCACTTGTCATTTCGCCATATTTCTTACGCTGCAAGTCCCAGTTTTCAAACATCGATCCCTCATTGACGAGCTGGAACACATCCGTGATGCTGACCCCGTGGGGACAGGGCATGCAGTACCCGCACGCCGTGCAGGGGACGCGGATGAGGGCATTGTAGGCGTCCCGGACATGAGCGATGAGATTCAGCTCGCTGGGAGCCAGCATGCCGGCTTCTGACCTGCCGGCGGCGTCCAGATTCTGCTGAACTTGCTCCGGTGTGCTCATACCACTGAGCAGCAACGACACCTCGGGGTGGTTCCACACCCAGTCCAGTGCCCATTCGGCTGCCGACCGCTCGGCTGAGGCCGCATTCCACATCGCCGAGATGCCTGCGTTGGGCGCTGCCAGCTTGCCGCCTCGTAGTGGTTCCATGACGACGATCCCCAATCCCCTGGATGCAGCGTAACGGAGACCGTCGGTGCCCGCCTGTGTCGCTTCATCGAGGAAGTTGTACTGGATCTGACAGAATGTCCAGTCCTGATACGCATCCACGATCTCCCGGAACGCCGCGTTGCTGTCATGGAACGAGAAGCCCAGATGAGCGATGCGCCCTTCCCGGATGCGTTCGTGCGCCCACTCGAGGACCCCGGCATCGCGAAGTTTGTGCCACCGTTCGGCGTTGAGAGCATGCAGGAGGTAGAACTCGACGCGATCTGTCTGCATGCGCTGGAGCTGTTCTTCGAAGCGACGGGTCATGTCTGTCTGGGTCTCGATGAGCCATGAGGGCATCTTGGTGGCCAGGTGCACCCTGTCACGATAGCCTCCCTCGAGGGCCTTTCCGACGAGCACTTCACTCTTGCCACGGTGATAGGGATAGGCCGTATCAATGTAGTTGATTCCCCCGTCGATGCCGGCACGAAGCATGGCAACGGCACGTTGCTCATCGATGGCAGAAGGATCTTCGTTGACAACAGGCAGTCTCAAGTCTTCCGAATGATCTGTAGTTCATCAGGACCGTCCTTTCACAGACAATTGTTCGTATTCCAATATATAACGTCAGAGCCTGGTGTCAACGTGGTGCGCTCAAACGATGTGAAAGGCGCGCCTGCGGCCCTGGCTTCTTTGCCCGGTCCGTTGCAAACAGACTCAAAGGGAATAGACTGAAGGTGCATGAACTCAGCAATTCATGGCCCTTTTGAGGGGGTTCTTCCCGCGGAGCCGGTACCAGGAGGTATGGATGAAGAAGAGAGTCGCCGTTGTGTTCGGTTCGCGCTCGGTCGAGCATGAGGTCTCTATCATTACCGCCGTTCAGGCGATGAATTCTCTGGATGAGGAGCGGTTTGAGGTTGTTCCGCTCTACGTATCCAAGGAGGGCATCTGGTTCACCGGAGAGGCGCTGAAAACCATGGACGTCTTCCGTGATCTGGCCAGTCTGCCTGCCAAGGCACAGCGCGTGCAACTGCAGCCCTTTTCCGGTAAGTTCACCTTTGTCGTGCAGGCTCCACATAAAGGCTTCCTGGCCCGTGGCGATGATGCGGAACCGCTGTCTGTTGAAGTCGGACTGTTGTGCAATCACGGTACCAACGGCGAAGACGGAGCACTACAGGGATTGTTTGAACTGCTGGGGATCCCCTACACGAGTGCGGGCGTTACCGGTTCTGCGCTGGGCATGGACAAGGTGTTTCAGAAACAGCTGTTCGCAGCTGCCGGGATCCCTGTGGTTCCGTACGTCAGTTTCAGCAGACGCTCATGGCGTTCTTCGCCGGATGACTGCCTTCACATGGCTGAGCAACGACTGCAATTCCCCATGTTCGTGAAACCGGCCAACCTGGGCTCCAGCGTCGGGATCACGCGTGCGACTGATCATGACACACTGCGATACGCATTGGAGGTCGCCAGCCACTTCGACCGGAAGCTGCTGGTGGAGCAGGCAGTCACTGATCATCGCGAGGTGAACTGCGCTGTTCTGGGCAATGACGAGCCGATTCCCTCCGCGTGCGAGGAAGTCTTCAGTTCACACGCCTTCCTCGATTATGATGCCAAATACAAGGTGGGATACAAGACGACGGCAGGCTCGAGCACCGGTACCCAGAAAGTAGAGGCTCGCAAGGTGCCGGCGACTCTTGGCGACGAACTCACTCACAGGGTTCAGGATCTGGCATGCCGGGCATTTGTCGCACTCGATTGCCGTGGTGTCGCCCGGGTGGACTTCCTGATCGATGGATCGGGCGCGGTCTTCGTGAACGAAATCAATACGATTCCGGGGGCACTGTCATTCTATCTGTGGGAAGCGGTCGGCATGCAATATCGTGACCTGCTGACGAAGCTGATCGATCTGGCCGATGAAGCATTCGAGGACCGCAGGTCGAATGTCATCAACTACAGCGTGTCAGACCTGCTGATGCTGGGTTCAAAGGGCAAGTCCGGCAGCAAGAGCGTGTGACGGATGCTCGTGGGTAGTACAGTCATCGACGGTATCACGCTTACGTATGTGGACGAAGGGTCTGGAGACCCTGTTGTTCTGCTGCATGGCTGGGGTGGCCAGGCAGCCAGCATGACGCCGCTCATTGTGGGATTGCGAGACAAGTATCGTGTTCTTGCCTTCGACCTTCCTGGTTTTGGTGGCAGCAGTCCTCCTCCCGTTCCGTGGGGAACGCCCGAGTATGCTGCCTTTGTCGAGAAAGCCGTGAAGTCTCTGGGGATTGCGCGCGCGACGTATGCCGGTCACTCATTCGGTGGTCGCATCGCCATATGGCTGGCAGCATATGCACCGGAGATTGTCCAGGCTCTCGTGCTTGTGGACGCTGCCGGCATCAGACCGCCGGCGACGCTCAGGCGGCGCACGCGTCAGGCTTTCTACAAGGTTGCCAAGGCGGTCCTGCGTCTTCCGATCCTTGGGGCGCATGGCCCTGCGCTGCGGGAGCGACTTGCCATGCGGTTTGGAAGTGCCGACTATCGGGCAATGACCGGCGTGATGAGGGCATCCATGGTAAGAACCGTTGGCCTCGACCTTGGCACATGTCTGGGGGCCATTCGTGCGCCGACACTGCTCCTGTGGGGGGAGAAGGATGTCGAGACGCCCATAACGGATGGACGGAAGATGGAACGACTGATCAGTGGCTCGCGACTCATTGCAGTCTCAAATGCGGGTCACTTCAGCTATCTGGACAACCCGGCGTTCGTGAATGCCGTGGTACGTGCATTCCTTGACGGAACGCGAGAAGGAACGACCGGATGAGCAGCTGGATGTTGGTCCTTCTGGTCCTGACTTCCAGTACTGCCCTTGCGCTTGCCCTGGCCAGACTCGTGTACTTGCTTCACATGCTGCAGCTTGAGGAATATGATACGCGGAGGTTTGTCCAGTGGATTCTGCTCCACATTGATCGACTGGCTGCCAATCCGATGCTTGACCTCCTCGGATTTCTTGGGGTTGCCGTGCTGCTCCTGCGCCCTGAGTCGGGACCTTCGATTGTCATTGCCTGCAGTCTGTCCATGGCTGTTGGCCTTGTGGGGCTTGCGTGGGAGCGTCGCCTCAGGACGCGGAGTCCGGTGAAGAAGGGTTTGGTCATGACTCCGCGCGCGCGACGTCTGCTGGCATGCGCAGCGACTCTCACCGTGGCGGCTTGCCTCGCAGCATTCGCCGGACAGGAGAGACTCCGTCTGGCTGTAGCGTTGCTTATGCCGGCCATGGCCCCTCTCGTTCTGGTTGTCAGCCGTACGATCATGGAGCCGTTGGAAGCTTCGATACGCGACTGGTACGTGAGAGACGCGCGCCAGACCCTTAACCGGTTTAGCCCGACGGTCGTCGGCATCACGGGGAGCTATGGCAAGACCAGCACCAAGTTCTTTGTGGCGCATCTTCTGGAATCGCGATATCGTGTTCTGATGACGCCCGAGAGCTACAACACAGCCATGGGCATCTGTCGGGTCATCCGTGGACAACTCGGTCCAGAGCATGAAGTGTTCATCGTGGAACTTGCCGAGAATGAGAAAGGGGGATTTGAGCATCTTCTCAGTCTGGCCCCCTGTAGTCTCTCGATCGTGACGTCGGTCGGGCTGCAGCACCTCGAGGAGTTCGGTTCTGAGGCTGTCATCCGGCGCGTGATGAAGGGGTTCGTCAACATGCCTGCCAGTGGACCCATAGTGATCCTGAACGGCGATGATCCCGTGCTTGCAGAAATCGAGACCGTCCCGGGGAAGAGACTCCTGAGGGCGAGCGCAGCCGGGTCGCTGGCGTGTGACTTGCATGCAGAGGGTGTCGTGATGGGCGCCGAGGGTCTTTCCTTCGACATCGTGACGAGTCATGATGAGCGATTCGGGTGCCATACGACGCTGCTTGGACGCCACAATGTCGAGAACATTCTGCTCGCTGTCACAGTGGCCCGCGAACTGGGAGTGTCCTGGAGCGCAATCCAGGATGGTATCGCCACGCTGCAGGCACCTCCTCATCGCCTCCAGGCGATGGCTGGCTCTGGCGGTGTGCGTATCATCGACGATGCCTTCAACTCGAATCCTGCCGGATTCGCCATGGCAATGGAGGTACTGGCCGCCTTTCCTTCACGGCGCGTGCTTGTCACCCCTGGGCTGGTGTCGCTTGGTGATGTAGAGGATGTCGAAAACGTCCGGGCAGGAAAGCGAGCAGCCAAGGCGGCCGACGTGGTGATCCTTGTCGGCCCGAAGAAGACTCGGTCAGTCCGCGAGGGGCTCCTGTCGGCAGGATTCCCTGAGGCCAGTATTCTCTCTGCTCGGTCCCTTGAAGAAGTCACAGGGCTCATGCAAAGCCTGCTGGCACCGGGTGACACTGTCATGTTTGAGAATGACCTGCCTGATACATACAATGAGTGACGTGATTGCAGCGAGGGCAATCAAACCAAGTGTCAGCGGTCGATCGCGGCACTTGGGAGGGCAAGGACCAAGTCGCCTTGTGGAATGGGGTGCTTGAGCAGGCTCATGCGGGGTCGACCGGCCCCAAGCCTTGACCTGAGCACGGTTCTGAGCAGAATGATTGCGTTTGCAGGTGAAAATCGGGTTTTGGAGGCGGGGAATGGGAATCAAGTCTGACACCTGGATCACGACCCATGCACTGGCTGGAATGATCGAACCGTTTTCTTCAGACTGTCCCAGGGGCGTTGTCTCGTATGGAGTGTCATCGTATGGATACGACATGCGCGTGGCAAACGAGTTCAAAGTCTTCACCAACGTCTTCAATGCCATCGTCGACCCAAAGGCGTTCACAGACCAGAGTTTTGTGGATATGAGGTCGGACTTCTGCATTATTCCGCCGAATTCCTTTGCGCTTGCGCGTAGTCTCGAATACTTCCGAATTCCTCGTGATGTCCTGTGCCTGGTCATTGGCAAGAGCACCTATGCCCGAGCGGGGATCATTGTCAATGTGACGCCGCTTGAACCCGAATGGGAAGGCTTCGTGACCATCGAGATCAGCAACACGACGCCACTCCCTGTCAAGGTTTATGCCAATGAGGGGATCGCTCAGGTTCTCTTCATGGGAGCTGACGAGCCATGCGCCGTCTCGTACAAGGACAAGAAGGGCAAGTATCAGAACCAGACAGGCATCTGGCTGCCGAGAGTGCAGTAGCCATGAGGGAAATTGCGCGAAAGCTCGGCGTTTCCACGAGCACCGTATCCCGCGCCTTCTCGAAACCGGAGATGGTACGGCCGGAGTTGCGCGAGCGCATTCTGAAGATGGCGAGGGAGTTGGACTACAAGCCCAATCCAATAGCGCGCGCCATGGTCCGTGGTCAATCTGATCTCATTGGACTTGTGGTTCCAGATATCACCAATCCCTTCTTTCCAGCTATTGTGCGTGGCGTAGAGGATGAGGCATGCAAGCACGGCCTGAACCTCATCGTCTGCAATAGCGACGGTCAGGTGGCCAAGGAGAAGCAATACCTGCACTCTCTGCATGACCTGACTGTTGCTGGAGTCATTCTCGCCAGCGCGTCCCGCAGAGACGCATATGTGGCAGAATTGGCGACTGGTGTTCCTGTTGTCGTCATGGACCGCAGGCTGGTCGGTTCTCTCGTCTCGCAGGTGAATGCCGACAACTACGGTGGGAGCAAGGCTGTGGTTGATCACCTGGCTGGGCTGGGACACCGCAAGCTCCTGTACCTCTCTGGACCTCCCATGATCTCGACAACCGAGGACAGACTCCGAGGGTTCCGCGACCAGTGCCGTCTGCATGAGATCGACTTTCAGGTACTGCGTGCGGGTTTTGGCATCGACGACGGCTATGCAGCAATGGAGAAGGCCAGTCCCCTGATGGATGGCACAACGGGCGTCGTCTGTGCGAATGACTTGTGTGCGTTTGGGGCTCTGGCTAGACTTGCAGAAGTTGGTATCCTTGTGCCGGACCAGATATCGGTCACCGGGTTTGATGACATTGCATTTGCGAGGATATTGAAGCCGTCGCTGACGACCGTACGACAACCCGCCTATGAGATGGGTCGGCTTGCGGTGACAGCGATTCTTGACATGAGGCACGGTCATGCTTCACGCCGACCAGTGGTTCTGCCGACGGAACTCGTGATCCGGGACTCGACGGCCGTCCGGAGTGATTCTGCTGGGACTTCATCAGCAGGGGGCCAGTAGTCATGGTCATATCATTTGGCAGCATCAACATGGACCTTGTGGTCCGGTGCGAACGTGCGCCAGAGCAGGGCGAGACCATCGTTTCGACTGGATGGCTGACAAACATGGGGGGCAAGGGAGCCAACCAGGCTGTGCAGGCTTCCCGGATGGGGGCAGAAACCTTTCTGGTGGGGCGTGTGGGATCGGACGCTTTCGGGCATGACGCGACAACTGGGCTGTCGGCTTGTAGAGTAGACATCGGCGGCGTGATGGTGGATCCGATCCTGCCGACAGGGGTCGCGTATATCCTGGTGGAACGAAGCGGCGAGAATCGCATTGTGGTCGTCCCGGGGGCCAATGCCGCCGTCGGAGCCGCCGAACTCAAGATTCTGGACGGCTTGCTGCAGCCCGGTGCTGTTCTTCTTCTGCAGTGTGAGATTCCATTTGCAGTCGTTCTTGAGGCCGCCCGGATGGCGCACGGGAGGGGAGCTACCGTCATCCTTGACCCGTCTCCCTGGGAGTCTGTTGCATTGACGCCCGGCGTATTTGCTGATGTAGATTATCTCATGCCAAACGAGGGTGAAGCTCGAGCTCTTGCAGGAACCAGCGATCTCGATGCGGCTGCAGCAGCATTTCTGGGCATGGGCGCACGAACCGTCGTCCTGAAGCGGGGAGACAAGGGCGTGGTTGCATCTGGGGCGTTTGAGTGCCCTGAGGTGCCCGCCTTTTCGGTGGTGGCGGTCGATACAACGGCTGCGGGCGATTCTTTTCAGGGAGCATTTGCGGCGTCGCTGGACCTGGGGTTCGACGCGGATACAGCGCTCTGCCGATCGATGGCTGCAGCAGCGCTTACGGTGACACGGATGGGTGCCCAGCAGTCCATGCCGGACAAGGTGGAAGTCGCTGCGTTTCTCGAAGCAAGGCTGCATGAGGGAGACCATCTCCCAAAGCGGCACATCTGAAGGACAAAGGAGAAGAGCCAATATGAAGAGGATGATGTGTGCACTGCTCGCTCTCATGCTTGTGACCCTTTCATTTGCAGGCTGCAAGCCGACGACGACGGCCCCCAAGACGGACAAGGTGGTCTTTCTCATCAACGGAGCCCTCGGGGACAACGCGTTCTACGACTCTGGTCAGAAAGGGATCGACAACATCAAGAGCCAGTACGGTGTCGAGACCAGAACGATCGAGTGCAACTTCGACGCGGGCAAGTACGATCCCGGCCTCGAAGCGGCCACGCAGTACAGCGATGTCGTGTTTGTCATTTCTTATGCCTTCGAGGATTCTCTGAAGGCGATGGCCGACAAGTACCCGGAAAAGATCTTCGTCAACATCGACACGATCGTGGAGAACAGCAAGAGCACGATAACGTCCATCAAGTATATCGAGGAAGAGAGCGCATTCCTGGCAGGTGTTTGTGCCGGTCTTACGACCACGGACATGAGCATCAAGAATATCAATGCCGACAAGATCGTCGGCGTGGTTGCTGCGGCGGATGATCCAGTGGTGATGGCTTTTGTGAAGGCCTATGAGGATGGTGTTCACTACATTGACCCAGCCATCAAGGTCGAGCGCGTCGTGCTAGCCGGCATCTGGGATGACCCGGCGAAAGGGAAGCAGGCTGCTCTCAGCCTCTATGACAAGAAGTGCGATGTCGTCTTCCAGGTTGCCGCCGCTACAGGCCTGGGAGTGCTTCAGGCAGCCAAGGAGCGTGGACTGTACGCCATCGGCGTCGACACGAATCAGAACGACATTGAGCCAGGTTATGTCATCGCATCGGACATCAAGGATGTGGGCAAGACCATCGAAGACGTCTATAAGACGATCAAGGACGGCACCTACAAGCCGGGCCAGGTCATCAAGTACGGCATGAAGACCGGTACTGTCGATCTTGTGACGACGGCCTCGGTGCAAGTCCTTCCGCAGAGCGTCCTCGATCGTATCAGCGAAGTTCGTCAGCAGATTGTCGACGGAACACTGACTGTCACCAAATACCAGTAGGAAGGGCCGTTTGTGGCACGTGACGTCCTGATCGACCTGCGACACATCACCAAGGTGTTCCCCCCGGACACCGTCGCGCTTGCTGACGTATCGGTATCGTTCGAATCCGGCGAGATCCATGCGCTGGTCGGAGAGAATGGAGCCGGCAAGAGCACACTCATGAAGGTTTTCTACGGCCTCGAACGCCGGGATGCGGGCGAGATCTTCTTCAGGGGTGCCAGGGTCGAATTCAGGACGCCACGGGAAGCGATTTCCGCCGGGATAGGCATGGTACACCAGGAGATCCTGCTCATTCCAGAGTACACTGTGTGGCAGAACATTGTCCTGGGCTCCGAGCCCGTGCGGGCCTTCGGCACCATTGATGTTCACAAGGCGCGTCAAGCAGTCCGTAAGAAGATCGAGGAGTTTCAGTTCAACCTGGAAGCTGACGCACTTGCAGGAGATATCTCAGTAGCTGCACGCCAGAAGGTCGAGATCCTCAAGCTGCTGTACCGGAATGTTTCTGTGCTTATCCTGGACGAGCCGACGGCGGTACTGACGCCTCAGGAGATCCCCCAGCTATTCTCTGAATTGATGCGACTCAGGGACAAGGGACACACGATCATTTTCATATCCCACCACCTGGATGAGGTGCTGACTCTGAGCGATCGTGTCACAGTGATGCGGCATGGCAAGGTCGTCGGCACGTCCGCTGCTTCCGATCTCACGAAAGTAGACCTGGCCCGGCAAATGGTGGGCAGGGAGGTCCTGTTCTCATCACAGCGCCAACCCCAGGAACCCGGCGAGATCGTGTTTCAGGCGCAAGCGCTGAATTGCAGCGACAACGAGCATCGGGCAAGACTGCATGACGCAACTGTCACCGTGCATGCTGGTGAGATCGTAGGGGTGGCCGGGGTCGAGGGGAATGGTCAGTTCCAGCTGATGAACGCAATCATGGGCCTTGCCCCAATGACATCGGGGACACTGGAAGTAAGTGGAAAGGACATCACACATGCTGACATTCTGGCCAGGCGAGCTCTGATCTCCTTCGTTCCGCAGGACCGGGCCAGGATGGGGGCCAGCGTGGCGGCTTCAATCCTGGAAAACTGCATCATGACACATCACATCCTTGATCCGAGTTTCAGTACCATGGGAGGTCTCGGCCTCGACTATCGGCGTGCGGCTGCATTCGCCGAGCAGATACGCAACCAGTTCTCCGTAAACATGGGAAGCGCTGGAGACCCATTCCATTCGCTTTCGGGTGGCAATCAGCAGAAAGTGATTCTGGGTCGCGAATTGTTGCTGGAAACGCCGTTCGTGCTCATGGACCAGCCGACGCGAGGCCTGGATGTCGGGTCCATCGAGTACGTTCATCAGCTGCTCCTGGACCTGCGAAGCAGGAAGCGTGCTGTGCTGCTCATTTCCGCTGACCTTGACGAGTTGTTCATGGTGGCCGACCGCATCGTTGTCATGTGCCAGGGCAACATGGTCGCGGACCTCGCCACGGACGGGACGAGTCGTGAAGAGGTCGGGTACTACATGCTCGGAGGAAAGGAAGCTGTGCATGCGCAAGCAGGCTCTTAGCGGGATTCTTGGAGTCCTGGTGGCCTTGGCCATCGGTGCTCTGGTACTGTTGTTGCAGGGGTTCAATCCGGTTGCAACGTACGGTGCGCTGCTCCAATACTCGTTGTTCAGTGCATCGGGATTCTCGGCCACGGTGACACGAGCTGTTCCCCTTGTCCTGACGGGGCTTTCGGCCTCGATCGCGTTTGCCTCCGGCCCCGTGAACCTTGGACAGCCAGGTCAGCTCATCATGGGGGCTCTGGGGGCGGCATTGGTCGGGTTGTTCGTTCATTTGCCATCAGTATTCCTTATTCCACTGTGCATCCTGGCGTCTCTTGTCGGCGGGGCGCTGTGGTCGGGGCTTGCAGCCCTGCTGAAGCGAGCTTTCGCCATGGACGAATTCATTGTGACGCTCATGCTCAATTTCATTGCTGACTACTTTGCACTGTGGGTCATTACATATCCTCTGTTTGACCCATCAGCTTCGAGTCCCATGACCAGGCCCATCGGCACAGCGGCATGGCTGCCGGACGTGGGAGGCGTGAACACTAGTGTCCCGGTCATGGTGTTTGCTGCCCTCGTCTGCTGGCTGATCATGAGCAAGGGTCGCAGTGGCTACGAATGGCGCATGACGGGGCAGAACTCGCTGTTTGCCAGGATCGGCGGATGCAAGGTGGACCGAAACTATGTTCGCGTCATGCTGGTTACCGGCGCTCTCGCCGGGCTTGCCGGAGGGCTGATGATCATGGGCGGTCCCCATCGCTTCGTGAAGGGACTGGGCGCGAACTATGCCTGGGATGGCATCATGATCGCTGTCGTGGCCAGCAACGGCATCTCGGGGACCTTCTTGTATGGGTTGCTCTTCAGCGCACTCCAGCAGGGTGCGATAGGCATGGAACTCGTTACTGCTGTGCCGTCGGAGTTCATCGACGTGCTGCAGGCAGTTATTGTGCTGGTTGTGGTTGCGGGCAGGGTTTCACTGAACATCGTGTTCGATTGGCTGGCCACCCGGCGAAAACTGAGGGAGAGTGCCGGGTGAACGTCGTGTTCGGGCTTGTCTCGGCCATGCTCGTCGGAGCGACCCCGATCCTGCTGGCGGCCATTGGTGGGACATTCACCTTCTATGCCGGCATCTTCAACATTGCCATGGAAGGGATGATGCTGGTCGGAGCGTTCTGTGCAGTTCTCGGGTCGTTCTTCCTGCACAGCTGGGTCCTGGGCATTCTCTGCGCGATAGGCGGAGCGCTTATTATGGCAGGCATCTTCGTTGTGTTTGCCGTGAGACTCCATACGGACGAGTTCTTGACAGGCATAGCGCTGAACCTTTTTGCGGTTGGTCTGACGACATTCCTGCTACGTGACATCTTCCACGTCAAGGGAGCCTTCACCGATGCGGGGATCCGCGCGATTCCGGCCGTAAGACTGCCGCTGATCGACGGCATCCCCGTTCTGGGCAGGCTGCTCAGCGGGTACAACCTCATCATCTATGTGGCAGCTCTCGTGACTGTGCTGTCCGCGTTCGTCATCTTCCGGACTCGTTTCGGACTGCGGCTCCG
>JAPLGI010000141.1 GCA_026390245.1 Caldisericota bacterium | reverse complement strand
ATTCCCGGTACAGCACTCCATCAATCGTGATCCGCAGAGAAACAATATCGACCCCGTGCTTGCCTGTGTAGCCCTCCGGCAAGTAGCTGGTTGAATCCGTTACGATGTGGGTGCTCACGCCTGGCTCCTCTGCCGACCAATGTGGTACGGCTTCATCGCTGTATTCATCTCCATCAGCCTGCCTTGTCGACGATGACGACTGCGACGGTCTCGGGTCCCATGTGGCACCCGACGCCTGGACCCAGCTGGCTGAGGAGAGACGGAATCCCTGTCCGCCTCGTGAATTCCATCTGCAGTGCCTCGACTTCAGCTCTGTTGCTCACATAGTGGAACCCAATGTGCTCGATGCCTCGTACGACGGCCTGGTCGATGAGCGCCCAGATCCGGTCCAGCGCGGCCCGCATTGTGCGCGGCCTGTCATACACATCGATCATGCCGTCCTTGACCGTGAGGATGGGCTTGATCTGCAGGATGCTGGCTGCGACGCCTGCCGCCTTGCCGATGCGTCCGCTCTTGATGAGATACTTCATGGTACCAACAAGGAAGTAAACGTGCGTGCGGGGCTGCATCCCGTCCAGCATGGTGATGATGTCGTCGATGCTGGCTCCATCCGCAACCATCCTGACGGCCTGCATGACCATGAACCCGAGCCCGAGCCCTGACGTCCGCACATCATAGAGATGGATGCGCCTCGGTTCGGTCTGTTCCGCAGCAATATAGGCGCTGTTGAGCGTTCCACTCATGCCTGATGAAAGGTGAATGCTCAGCACTTCATCGTCCGGATCTGCCAGCAATCCGGTGTAGACCGCGATGAAATCCTCCGGGCCGGGCTGGGTTGTGCCAGCCTTGGCTCCGGCTCTCTGCTTCGCGTAGAAGACGTCAGCAGATATCTCCGCAAACTCACGGAAGAAGACACCGTCGACCGAGACTTTGAGCGGCACGACAGGGAGGTCGTGCTGTTCAGCGAAGCCGATGGGAAGGTAGCTTGTGGAGTCTGTTACGACGTGAATAGCCATGAGACGATTCTACTCAAGAATCTCAGACGCCTTGAGGATACGGACGTCCTCAAGTGGACGTGAACGTTCGCCCCACGGCGCCTGGGCGACAGGAGTCGCTGCAATGGCCGCCAGAACTTCCATGCCTTCCGTAACGTGCCCGAATGCGGTGTAATTGCCATCCAGCTGGTCAGACGTGCTGGTCATGATAAAGAACTGCATGTCGGACTGATCGACGCGGGCCTTCTGGGCAGCCATGCTGATGACCCCGGGAACGTGCTTGACGTCAGAGCCTTCGAACTTGACACTGCCGCCGCCGGTGCCATTGCCGTCGGGATCGCCACCCTGAACCATGAAGTCCCTGATGATGCGATGAAACTTCAGATCATCATACTTGCCGGCGTTGACGACGGCCATAAATCGCTCGACAGTCCTGGGGGCCCGTGCGGAGTACAACTCAAGCCTCATTGTTCCCTTGGTCGTCTCCATACTGACAAACCGGTTCTTCTCTTCCATGTGACGCTCCTAGTCGGCGACCTCGGTCGCCTGAATGATCATGATTCCGGTCAGCGGGGCGGACATTTCGTCGGGAATGCCAGGGTTCGGTCCGACAGGGACACTGGCGATCTGGTCTACCACGTCCATCCCCTCAATAACATGGCCAAAGGCTGCAAAGGAGCCATCCAGGCCTGTGTAGTCGCCGTGCATGATGAAGAACTGCATGTCCGACTGTGTGACGCCCTGCTGTGATGACGCCATGGATATGACCCCACGAACATGACTGACGTCTGTCTTCTCAAAGGGGATGGCGCTGCCTCCGGTCCCATTCCCGTTCGGGTCGCCGCCCTGGATCATGAATCCCTTCACGACCCGATGAAACGTCAGGCCATCGTACTTCCCCGCCGTGACGTTGGCCAGGAACTGCGTGACGGTCCTGGGAGCCCTGTCACCGTACAGCTCAAGCTTGATCGTGCCCATGTTCGTCTCCAGCACCACGTACTTGTTGCCGAGTGGCTGCGGGGCAGGAGTCTTTCTGAGAAAGACAAACACAAGCAACAGCGACAGGATGACGGTTGCTGCCAGCGTGATGACTACCGTCCGCGTGCTGGGCGGAATAGGCTTGTGGCCCGGGTACTTCTTCTGCAGCTCCTGCGTCCTGCTTGGTTTCTGTCCAGCCTTCTTCTTGTTGGTGCTCATCGGCGGTTTCTGCTCCTGACTGTCTCGAAGTTGGTCCGGCAAACATACGAGGCCGTTGCCGGTACGCTCTGTGACTTGCCATCAAACACGAAGGGGCCCGCTGAGGCAGGCCCCGTGACTGATTCTCAGACGCTAGTAGTTCTCCGACTCGACCTGGTAGAAACTCTGCGCGTGCTGACATGCGGGGCACTTGGTCGGCGCCTCAGTCCCCTCATGGACATACCCGCACTCGCGGCAGACCCAGATGATCTTGTGGTCCTTCTTGAAGACCGAGTGTGCCTGGACTTCCTTGAGGAGCTTGCCATACCGTTCTTCATGATGGGCTTCGGCCACCGCAATAGCGCGCAGACGCTGTGCGATTGCCTGGTATCCTTCCTGGTCGGCCACGTCAGCAAAGCCAGGGTACATCGTCGTCGTCTCGTAGTGTTCGCCGTCGATGGCTGCCTGCAGGTTCTCGGCCGTCGTCCCAAGCACCAGTGGAACTTCGGCGCTGGCGAGCTTCAGTTCGCCACCGTTCTCCTGCTTGATGTCCTGGAGAAAATGAAACAGGATGGTTGCGTGCTCCCGCTCCTGTTCGGCGGTCTCGGCGAAGATTCCTGCTATCTGTTCAAACCCTTCGGTCCGGGCCACCTTGTTGTACATGGTGTACCGCATGCGGGCCATCGATTCGCCGACAAAAGCTGCACCCAGATTGAGAAATGTCTGTTTCAACGCTCACCTCCACGTACGATTAGTCTTCCTGTCTCCATTGTACCCGATGACGACAAACGGCACAAAGCAGAATATTCACAGTGCCGGTCGGGTTTGACCAATCAGCGAAGTCCTGTGATGACCCCCTCTGTCGTCACGTCAATATTGACAATCGCCGGGACCTTGGAGAGTGCCGGCATGGTCTGCATCGTTCCACCCAATGGATATAGAAAGCGCGCACCGGTCGCGGCGCGAATGTCGCGAATCGGGAACAGATATCCGGAAGGGGCACCTTTGACGTCAGGGTCGTGACTTATGGACAGATGCGTCTTCGCCATGCTGTTGGGCCACTTGTCTTAGCCGGCCACCGTGAATTCCTTGATGCGCTCGACCGCCAGAGGCGTCAGATCGATGTCGCTGGCTCGATAGATCGTGCGGACCAGCTTGCGCATCTTCTCCTCGATGCTATCAGTCAACTCATACGGGTAGTGGATGGCGCCCACGCGGGAGGCCGACGCCACTTCCTGGACGGCGCGTGCGAGGTCCAGTCCACCCTCGCTGCCGTCCACAAAGAACGTGTGCGGCACGGCCGCCACTGCACCGAACTGCAAAGCCCTGGATCGGACCATTGCGACCTCTTCGGCGGAATCGTCCGGGAATCGGTTGATGGCGACAACGACCGGCAGGCCGTAGGAGCGGATGTTCTCGATATGTACCCGGAGATTCTCGCAGCCCAGCTCGAGCGCAGGCATATTCACAGCCGAAACAAGAGCAGGATCAAGCTTCTTGCCGGGCCTGACAGTGAACGCGCCCCCGTGCATCTTGAGCGCACGGACCGTCGCAACGATGACCACGCAGTCAGGTCCCTTCATGCCGGCCTGTCGAAGCTTGATGTCCATCAGCTTCTCAAACCCCATGTCGGCACCGAACCCGCTCTCTGTCACGACGTAGTCGCCAAGCTTCAGCGCTGCTCGGTCGGACAGTACGGAATTGTTGCCAAACGCGATGTTGGCAAATGGTCCGATGTGAACAAAGGAAGGTGTGCCCTCTTCCGTTTGAACCAGATTTGGATAGATGGCGTCCTTGAGAACGGCTGTCAGGCCCCCGGTCGCACGCAAGTCCTTGACCGTCACTGCCGCTCCGCTGCGGCTGTGCGCAACGACAATCTCCGAAAGACGCTGATGCAGGTCTTCGAACCCCGTCGTCAGGCCCATGATCGCCATGATGGGAGAAGCGGCCGCGATGTCGAACCCGGTCTCATACGACGTCTCCGTCTTGACGGCATCCTTCTTCTCTGTCAGCTGAATCGTAAGTTTGCGCATCGACCGGTCTTCTACGTCCATGGTCCGGCGCCAGCTGATGCTCTGGGGATCGATGTCGAGTTCGTTTCCCTGGGAGATATGGTTGTCCACGACCGCAGCCAGCAGGTTGGTTGCCGTCTCGACAGCATGGATGTCTCCCGTGAAGTGCAGGTTGATCTGTTCCATCGGGAAGAGCGACGACTTGCCACCGCCCGTTCCTCCGCCCTTGATCCCGAAGACAGGGCCCATGGACGGTTCGCGCAGTGTGTTGACTGTGTTGAATCCCAGTCTGTTCAGCGCCATGCCCAGCCCGATCGTCGTGACGGTCTTGCCCTCGCCAAACGGCGTGGGCGTGACAGCCGTCACGTCGATGTACTTGCCATCCGGCTTGTCTTGCAGGCGCTCAATGATGTGGTAGTCGACCTTGCCCATGTACCTGCCAAAGAAGTCGATTTCCTCGTCACGAATGCCAAGCGACAGTGCAAGATCGCCAATGTCCTTCCTGTCAGTTGCTTTCTCGAACATGAGTCACACTCCTCTTTCAATTGGCACAATCTGTCACAACAACCTCAACCCGACTCACACGCTCAGGACAAGACTCAGATAAGTCTGAAATAATGCGCTGCAAACGTAAAGAGTGCCGCTGCAAAACAATAGAGCGCGAACCATTGCATCTTGCCCCTCCGCGCGACCCTGAGCAGCAGCCCGATCGCGACGAGGCTGGTCAGCACGCTGACGACCACGCCGACGCCGACCTCTGTCAGGGAAGTTGAGAACATTCCCGCCTGTAGAAAGTCATTGAGCTTGAAGATCGCCGCACCCGCGATGGTCGGGATGGCCATGAGGAAGCTGAAATGCGCGGCATCCTCCTGTTTGAAACCCCTGTAGACGCCGATGGACATGGTCGTGCCGCTGCGCGAAAGACCCGGCAGGAGGGCAAACACCTGACCGATGCCGATGGCTAGTGCATCCTTCCAGCCAACCTCGCGGATCGTCCTGGTCGTCGACGAAAAATGCTGCAGAAGAAGCAGGACGGCTGTGACAAGGAACATAGCCCCCACGACGTAGGGGCTGGCAAAAACCTTCTCGATCGTCGCGCTCAGAAGAACCCCAAGAATTCCGGACGGGACGATGGACATGACAATGAGCCAGAACATGTTGCGCTTGCGCGCTTCATCATGAGACAGGCTGCTGCGGAACGTGTAGAGGAAACCCTGGAACAGGCCGGCAATGTCACCCCAGAAGAAAATGATCAGAGCGATGAGGCTGCCGAAGTGCAGTGCCACATCGAAGGCGAGCGTTGCGTCGGCCTTGAGCAGTCCCGAGACAACGACCAGATGTCCTGAGCTGCTGACCGGCAGGAACTCGGTCAATCCCTGTACAATGCCGAGCACAATGCTTTTCCACAGTACCATGAGTGGTACCTCCAGGTATGACCTCGACTACATGCAACATGGTAGACAAACAGTCCCAAAAAGCAACGAAAGGGCTTGCCGAGAACAACCCAAGGCTTCGCCAGTAGCTCTGCAGCACTCGGTTTCAGATCAGACAGGTGATCGTGTGCCCCACGCGTGTTAGGACAGCCAGCGACCCATTGGGCAACCACTCCCAGGAATCGGGGCCAAGGGGTTCGCTGGCGACGAGTTCGCTGCCCTGCCGGTGCTGGAGATACATGCTGTGCCGCTCAGGATCAGTGCTGTAGTGGAACGCATACATGGACCTCCCATCACCCAGGAGAAAGTTGAGTCCGCTGAACTTGCCTACGGATACGACTTCGCGGACGGCACCCATCAAAGCCTCGACGGGGTCGCTTACTGTACCGAGGTGCTGCAACAACAGCGCGAAGTAGATTTCGCTGTCGTTGTCGCCCTCAAGGCTGTCCTTGAACCTGGGCAGGAGATGCTCCCTCAGGTGTTCGCCTGAGCAGTATCCATTGTGGCAGAACAGCCACGGCCCCGAAACAAACGGGTGCGTGTTCACAAGCAGACGAGGTGTGCCACTGCTGCGACGGACATGAGCGAGGGCAATGCGGGCACTGACGCTCCGAGCCGTCTGCTCATATAGTGGCGACTCGTTTGCGGGTCCCGATTCTTTGACCAGGCGGGGACCGTCATCTTCGCTGTCATACCACCCGATACCCCAGCCGTCAGCGTTCGCCTCGCCAGATTGGTCTGCAACCGCCAGTGAGCGGAGCGAGGGCTCTAGGTCGGTCAACCAGGGAGCTATGGATTGTGGCGTCGTCGCAACTATTCCAAACATCCTGCACATCAGCGTTCCTCCATTTGCGGGCCATCCGCGGCCGCAGCACAATTGTGAACACCTTTGGTACCTGGTACAATGGAATTCACAATTGAAGACGGGAGCGCAGATCGCTGACGAATTCGATTTCGTCTTGGGGTGAGATGCCATATTTGTGGCGGTCGGCGGTCTCAATGAGAACAACATCCCTGAGGGCGTGTGTGGAGAACATGGTCACAATGCCCTCATCACTGTAAAGGACATCATACAGTGCCAGACCAGGAAGACGATAGCTCGAGATGGGATTGAAGGCGAGATTGACCACCTCGACACGAACGATGTCCTTGAAAGATATCCGGCGTGAGCTGCCCACGGCGCGTATCTCGACTGCATCCGCAGTCAGGATGTAGTGCATTGTGCGGACGACCCGGACGGTATTCGTCGATACGGCGATTCCGCCGACAGCCATGACCCCCATCAGGAGCACCGTCCACCACAGCTCATGCCAGGCCTCATGCGCCACGGTCATGACAATGATGAACGGAATCGCCAGCACTCCCGCCAGCAGCCACATGGAAACCCAAGTCCATGCATTCAGGCGTGGACGAAAGACCCGCCCCTCTTCTGTCAATTCGATCATGCCTGTCTCCTCCCCGGTCACGTGACTGGGACTCCCCACGCCTGCAGTGCCCGGACAAACCCGTCGAGGTCATCGGGAGCCAGCATCAGGACCACATCCTTCAGCTCGATCACAACACATGCTGGTCCAGACAGCATCAGGACGGCGGAGCGCCCGTCCTCGAGCCTGAATCTTCCTGTGAGATACGAGCCCATGCCAGTACCGTTCGTTCTGACGGCAACGGCCAGGTCCGGTTCCTGCGTCCAGTCTGCCACGACGCGCGCCCGCAGGATGTCAGTCCGCTCGACGCTGACCGAGGCAAACGGAGGGGTCTCGACGACCATTCGTTCACCGACGACGACTCCCGTACGAAGTTCGCCGACCAGGAAGAACACCCCGAGCGCAGCAACGAGCAGCGTGACGCCCACGCCGATGGCCGTCGCGGCAATGCGTTGGGAGCGTGGGATCCTCCTCAGGCTGAATACTGTCACGAAACAGATGAGGAGGGGCAATCCAATGGAAAATGCATCCATGAAAATGGTACCGCTCGTTGAGGATAGTCCAAATCTCACCCGGGCCTCCTCAGTGGGCCAGGCTGCTGGCGAACAACGAGCCCGCAACCGCCACAACAATAATGGAAATGAGCCAGCCGATGAACAGTCCTGAGAAGAGCCGCTTTCGCTCGCCTTCTGTCATGCTCCGCAGACCGAGGAACATGAACCCAAAGACGCCAGACAAGACGGCGAGGGTCAGTCCCGCCTTGAGGTTGACCTGATGCCAGACCGCCGGGTCAGCGAAGGTCGCAGGAACGCGAAACCCAAGCCAGGGATTGGG
>JAPLGI010000180.1 GCA_026390245.1 Caldisericota bacterium | reverse complement strand
GTTGGTTCCACACCTCATGCTCAGTGCTACGTTGGTGGCGTTCATCGGTGTCTGCCAGTATGTCCGGAAGGTACCCGTACCGGCCCAGTGGCTTGACAAGGACACTGAAAGCGGGATCATCAGCACCAGGGCCTTCTCCCTCTTTGGCAGCCCGAATGTCCTTGCAGCCTATCTTGAGACCATCATTCCGCTCGGCGTCTACCTGGCCGTTGTCCGGAAGCCGTGGTACGTGCGGGTCATTGCGGTGGGATGCGTCGTGGTCATGGGAACTGGATTCCTGCTCACTCTGACGCGAGCGGCCTGGCTGTCGGCTGCAGGGTCATTCTTCATTGGCCTTCTTATCCTGAATCCCGCGCTTGCAGCGGGGTTTGCGGCTGCCGGCGCTGGCATTCTCATCGCTGTGCCGACGTTCCGGCTCCGCATGACCAACTTGCTGAGTTCGACCTATGTCGACAAGAGCAACAACCTTGGACGCCTGTTCCGCTGGCGACAGGCGTTTGTGAATCTCGCTGATCATCCTCTTCTTGGAAGCGGCCTGGGCACCTTTGGAGGTTCCGCAGCGCAGAAGTATGGTTATTTCACTGGCATTTCCATGGATTCAGTATGGATTCGCGTCCTCGCGGAAACGGGCCTGGCCGGCTTCGCCCTGTACGTGTCGTGGTTGTCGAGCGCCTTCGCCTGCGTCGCCACACGCTTCTTTCGCTCCAAGGACAGGCTCTGGCTGTTCGCATCCGTAGGCCTTCTTGCACTTCTGGTCAACCTGTTCACCGACAACCTTCTCGACTCCTGGGCAATCGCTCTCCTCATGTGGAGTCTCTTCGCCCTGAGTGCTGTCCCCGAGGTAGACGAGTGAAGGCGCTTGTCCTCAGCACCAATAACTACCGCTCGTTCCCAAGCCGAAAACAGCGCTTCGCCGGGCGACTGGTTGAGCGAGGCTATGACGTTCTCTATGTCGAAGCTCCGGTGACCTGGCTGGCAGCAGCACGCCCAAAGCAATGGCGAAAGCTGACTGCATGGCGTTCTGGCGCGCGCAAGCAGGGAGACCACCTGTGGACCGCATCGCCAACGCCGTGGCTTCCGTACTTCAAGAAGTACGAAGGTGTGGCCGATCATGACTCGCTTACCTACTACAACTTCCTCAGGAGTCTCCCTGGTGACTGGACGCACGACGTCGGCATTGTCCTGACCTATCTGCCGTTCGTTCCGAGAACCCTTCAACTGCTTGGTGTTCCAGTCGTGTATGACTGCGTCGACGACCACAGTGCCTATCCCGGACTGATCGACAAGGCTACCGTCGATGTCCTGGAGTCCCGGACTTCCGACATTGCATCAGCCCTGGTCGTCACCAATGAGACCATTGCCGCCAAGTTCGCGTCGCATGAGGACAAGCTTAGCATGATCCAGAATGGCGTCGACTACCCAATGTTTGCCACGCCTGCAATGGCCTGGCTGGACACGCTGAGCTCTCTGCCAAGACAGCGCAAGCTCCTGTACATCGGAGCGATGCACGAATGGTTCGATGGCGAGGTGGTCGGCGCCGTGGCGGCCGCCTATCCGGACTGGAAAATCGACTGCTTCGGCGATGCCCTGCCATCCGTCCGCAGGGAGTTGGCCGTCCACGCCAATGTCGTCTTGAAAGGGACGCTTCCCCAGACTTCAATCGCGCAGGTGGCCCCCCGGTATGACGCCGCGCTCATCCCCTTCCGTGAATCACCCCTGGCCGCCGGAGTCGATCCACTCAAGTTCTACGAGTATGCTGCTGCTGGACTCCCCGTGGTGTCTTCGACAATCCATGCCCTGGGCGTCTTCGGCGAGAACATGGTCCGACTCGCATCCACCCCTCAGGAGTTCGTCTCGGCAGTGGAACAAGCTGTCAATACGGACTCCCTCGAACTTCGGAGATACCGCGTGCAGACGTCGCAGCGTTTTGACTGGAGGTTCCGGATCACCGAATTCGACCGCGTGCTTGACACGCTGGTACATCCGCAAGCCTGAATATGGAGGAAAAGATGGAGAAGAAGCTTGCAATTGTCGGGCTCGGCTATGTTGGCTTGCCCTTGGCACTCACCTATGCGCTGGATGGATTCAGTGTATCGGGAGTTGACATCGATCCGCACCGCATCGAGGCGATCAAGGTGTCTTCTCTGGGCATGCGGGAGGACTTCGACGGCGTGCCGGTCAACGACGTCCTTCGAAGGTGTCTCGCAAATGGCAGTCTGAGCGTCACCACCAAGTTCGACGAACTTCCGAAAGACGTTGCGACCTTCATTATCACGGTCGGCATTCCCATCGACAAGGCATGGGCCCTGGACATGAGCATGCTCCAGGGAGCCTGTACTGAGCTTGGAAGGCTGCTCAAGACAGGGGATCTCGTCATCTGTCGGTCCACCGTGCCTGTTGGTACGACTCGGGGCCTGGTACTCTCGACATTGGAGGGTGCAAGCGGACTTGTGGCGGGAAAGGATTTCGACCTCGCCTATTCATCCGAGCGCATTGCCGAGGGGCACGCCTATGATGAGTTCCGCAACATGCCTCTTGTCGTGGGGGGCATCGACGCAGAGAGTCTCGACCGTGCAACTGAAGTGCTCGGAGCCGTCAATCGCGAACCTGTCTACAAAGCCTCCTCCATTGAACTTGTGGAAGCGGCGAAGATGTTCGAGAATGCGCAGCGAGACGTCAATATCGCGGTAGCTGACCAGCTGGCGCGTTTTGCGAATCGTTTTGATATTCCGACATGGGAATTGGTTGAGGCCTGCAATACACACTCGAGAGTCAACATTCTCATGCCCGGGATTGGTGTCGGGGGGCATTGTATCCCGTACGCCTCGCCCTATCTGTTT
>JAPLGI010000213.1 GCA_026390245.1 Caldisericota bacterium | reverse complement strand
GATGCGGGACAATCCTGTGCAGTCGGCGCCGGTTTCGATGGGTGTCCCGTTGGCGATGGCCCTCTTCTGGGTGCTATTCTACGCGGCCATGACGGTCATCAACATCGTCACCTACACGCAGGACCTGTATGGGGATACTGGATATCTTGTCTTCGGCCTTCCGCTGCGGGGAGCAGAGGTTCTTGGCTCCCGGATCGTGCTGCTTGTCATCGATACAGTCATGACTCTGCTGGGCGGCATGGCGAGTGTCATTGTGCTTGCATGCCTTGCGCCCGGGCTTGCTCAGCAGGTACGGCCCTGGGTCGGCAGGTTCCTGCTGACCGGAGACTACTGGGTGATGTGTCTTGGCGTGCTGGCCGTGATCGTCAGCTTCATGTCCATCATGTTCTTCGGCGTCACGTTCGGCAAGACCCTCACCAACTCGAAGAAGCATCTTGGCAGTGTCTTCTCGGCGCTCGTCGTGATCGCAGTGCTCTGGGCCGGTGCTCAGCTGGGTACACTGCTTGAGATGCGACTGTTCGAGGGGGTCCACCTCACCCTGAACCCCTGGAGGAACATGCCGTTTCTTGGAGCAGGGACGCAGCCGGTCCAGTTTCCGCTGGTCTCTCCACTGATGTTCGTGGTTCTTGGCGTTCTTGCGTTTGCAGTGACGTCCTGGCTCATGGACCGCAAGCTCAACCTGTAGAGGTGATATGGCGCCGCCGGACTTCTGGAGCGTCAGATCTTCGCCGGTGTCAATGTGGTGTCAGAGTGGTTTGTTCAATACACCAATGATGGTATGATGTAGCTATGAAACGTGCCCTCGATTCAGGCAAGGCTGGGTCCATACAGCCACGCATCAGGTCCATGACGTGCGCCCTCACGCCTGCCGAACGCCTGCCACCGATGAGCATGGATCCGATGACTCTCCGGATTCCCGCTCAGGTCCTGACCGTCACGGGACCGGTGGTGCACAGGTCGTCCCCTCACCATGGCAGATGCGGTCTTGTGCTGTTGCTGCAGAACGCTTCAGGACAGCGGTTTGTGCTGAAGATCGCCCGCGGAGCCTATCGCATGCAGGAACTTGCCCTCGAATACGATGTGCTGAAGCTGCTGCATGGAACAGCGATTCCTGTGCCGAGGCCTCTTGTACATGTCCAGAACCGGCCCCTCGGATTCCTCTTGATGGAGCATGCCGCTGGTCGCTCCGGGACTGACGTTTTGCGTGAGGCTGGTTCCAGAGACGACCGAGACCGCATTGCCGCCGCGTTGGGCTCCATGCTGTCGACGCTGCACCACTTGCCGGTGGGTGCTGTAACCTGGCAGGAGTGCATCGATGGTCAGCTGCTCTGGGCTGAACAGCATCTGCAGGAAAAAGTGATGAGCAGGGCAGAATTTCGTGCCAAGGGAATCACGGGCGATCCCGTCAAGGAACTGGAGCGCCTGAAAGCCACCTGCCCCGCCCCGGGTGTCGTGGCACTTCTGCACGGCGACTTCCGGCCGAAGAATGTTCTGCTGGATGGGGAGAGGATCACATCCGTGCTTGACTGGTCCTTCGCGGACGTCGGCGATCCCTGGTATGACCTTGCAACGATGTTCGGGTATCTGGACGCCGCCGGTCAGCAGGTCTTCCTCAATGCATATGGGCTCGAGGCCATCGACCGCGAGCGCCTGGAC
>JAPLGI010000145.1 GCA_026390245.1 Caldisericota bacterium | reverse complement strand
TATCCAGAAACCAACCATGAACACCTCCCATCAAGAGAAACCCTTTCGTTGCTCTGTGCTGCCGTCATTCTAGTATCAAGCACAGACAGTTCAATAGGCGAGTGATGAAATCGAGCAAGCGGAACCCGCGCGCTACACTTTCTTCAGCTGGGCGTACTGTGCGGCAAGCTTCTTGATGCCAACCTTCTTGAAATCGATGACGACGAACTGGTCGCTGCCGTCATAAAACACCTCGAGCACTTTGCCTTCGCCGAAGATGTTGTGCATGACCGTGTCGCCGTCGATCAGTTCGGGTCGCTCGTGAGACGACACTCCGGCAACTTTCTCTCTGGCTAGTTCCATCTCCTTGATGAAGCGGGACGGCTCCTGAAATCCTGAGCCATAGTAGCTGGTACGCTGCGTGCAGTAGGTTATCGAGAGTCCCTTCCGGGCGCGCGTGCATGCGACATAGAACAGCCTCCGCTCTTCCTCGATATCGGCAGTGCTGTCGAGCGCACGACGATGGGGAAAAACCCCTTCCTCCGCACCGACGACAAACACCTCGCCGAACTCGAGACCCTTGGCCGAGTGCGCCGTAATGAGCAAGACTCCTCTTCCCGATCCCTGCTTCATGCTGTCCTGGTCCTGAATGAGGGCCACCTGAGACAAGTAGGCACCGAGCGAACGGTCCTCACTCATTCGATCGAACTCATCGACTGTGCGCATGAACTCCCCAAGGTTCTCACGTCTCGACTGCAGTTCGAAGTCGCCTTCGTCTCCCTTGTCGTCGTATTGTTCGAGAAGCCCCGACGAGGCAAACACCAGGTTGGCCGCACCTACCGCCGACTCGTTCGCAGCTCCGACGTGTTCGATGAGGTCCACGAATGCCTCGAGCTTGTCCCTGGTCTTTCCGCTCTTCGCCTGGCCGATCCACTCTGGCAATGCTGTGAACCACGACGTCCCATGTTCAGCCGCCAGACTCTTGAGCTCTGACAGGCTCTTGCCGCCGAGCCCGCGGGAAGGCCTGCTCACAGCCCGCTCGAACGCGATATTGTTGCTGGGGTTGAAGCCAAGTTGGAGATATGCGAGAACATCCTTCACTTCCTGCCGTTCGTAAAACCTCAATCCACCGACAATCTGGTATGGGATGTTCGACGCGAGCAGTGCTTCCTCGACGACACGAGACTGGCTGTTCATCCTGTAGATGACGGCCATGTCCCGCGGATCCGCCCCGCCCCGGACAAGGGTGTCGATGCTCGAAGCGACAAACCCGGCCTCTTCCTCAGGCGTCAGTGCCTCGAACAGACGAACAGGGGCACCTGTTCCGTTGTTCGTCCAGAGCTTCTTTGCAAAACGCGCCCGGTTGCGTGCCACCAGGGAGTTCGCCGCGTCGAGGATAGACTGCGTCGACCGATAGTTCTGCTCAAGCTTGACAACCATCGCGCCCGAATAGTCCTTCTCGAACCCAAGAATGAGCTTGCTGTTGGCCCCACGGAACGCATATATGCTCTGGTCGTCATCACCGACGACGGTGACGTTGCCATGCACCTTCGACAGTCGCTTGACCAGTTCATACTGCATCTTGTTCACGTCCTGATACTCGTCCACCAGGACATGCTCGAACTTCGTACTGTAATGCTCCTCAACCTCCGGACACTTTGTGAACAGCCGGATGACCAGCCCGATGAGATCGTCGAAGTCCAGGAGATTCCCTTGCTCGAGACGCTTCTGATAGAGCTTGTAGACAGTCGCAGTCGCCTTCTCGGTGTAGCTGTAGCCATAGTCTGAGAGCTCTTCGGGGCCAACGAGGTTGGACTTGGCATCGGAGATGCGGTAAACAATCTTCTGGGGCTCGCAGGTCTTCGGGTCCATGTTCAATTCCTTGAGGACCTGTCTGACGAGACGTATACGGTCATCTTCGTCGATGATGGTGAACTTGCCCGTATAGCCCAGTTCAAGCTTCTCGATCTGCTCCCGCAGGATGCGGCCACACAGAGAGTGAAACGTTCCGATCCAGAGTCCCTTGCGGGACAGGTCCGTCCCGATGAGCGCGTCGACCCGCGATCGCATCTCGCCTGCCGCTTTGTTGGTGAACGTGACGGCCATGATGTGCGATGGAGCAATGCCACGCTTGGCAATGAGATAGGCGAGCTTGTAGGTGATGACCCTGGTCTTGCCTGACCCTGCTCCGGCCAGCACAAGACAGGGACCCTTGCATTCCTCGACAGCCTTGAGCTGTTGCGGATTGAGGTCTCCCTCGAAGTCCAGGAGCATCAGACTGCTCCACCGATGGTTATCGTCAGTAGCACCAGAACAACGAGCCCAAGCAGTGTCGGCAGGAGGTAGACCAGAAGCGCCTTCGTGGTACTCTTGTCATAGAAGAACCGGACTGCCCGAACCCCCATGACAAGCATGTAGATGATGGCACCATATGCGAAGACATCGAGAACGGCACCGCCGGCGACACCGGCCATCGATATGCCGGCTACACGTAGCGCCGCTCCCACCAACCCTGAGAAGCTGAGGGCAACATACAGAGACGGAGCAGCCGTGTGCTTCCACATCAGCTGCGCCACGGCATCAATAACAGCGACCGAGAGCATGACGAGAAAGAAGGGCTCTGCAACGAAGGCCCAGAACGTCCCGGGCGCCTGCTGCGCCAGTGCAATAGCCTCCGTCATCTGACTCGTGAGACCGACGGATTTCAGCAGGCCAACAATATCCATGAGGCGAAAGCTCAAGGCATCGACGATGCCTGTCAGCAGCAAGGCTATGAGAGCCGCGACGACTGACGGGTGTTCACGAATCCGGCGCAGCCCCTCAACGGGGCGTCTCACAAACAGGAACAGCAGATCGATGAAGTATCCCACCTCTATCTCCTTTTCATGTACAGCGGCCATCAGGAGTGCAGTCGGCAGACAACCAGGCGTCTGTCATGGAGCGTGCATTTCAGTATACCGAGGAACGGGCCCCATCCAACGGAGACCCCGATTGCCGGCCGTCACATCTTGTTGACGCGCGGAAAGCCAGGCTCATACTGAACAGGAACGAGCAGGCGCATCGGAGGTGCCCCATGCTGTTTGACACAATTCTCGTCATATCTGCAGCGATCATCATCGCCCGCAGCCTGTTCAGCAAACAAGGCAAGGTCGGCATATCTCTGCTGGCAATTGGCCTTTCTGCTCTCCTGACGGCCTCGCTGACGCCGTACTACATCAGTTTCATCAAGCTCGCAAACCAGGGGCTCGCAACCGTCGCCTATTACATTGTGACCTATCTGC
Source organism: Caldisericota bacterium (assembly GCA_026390245.1). GTDB lineage: Bacteria > Caldisericota > Caldisericia > Cryosericales > Cryosericaceae > Cryosericum. The sequence continues at coordinate 15,134 of JAPLGI010000145.1, read as the reverse complement.
TGTTGTATGTTCTGATCGCTGTCCCCGCCATTATCCTCTCATCGGTCGTCAAGATAGCTATCACAGGACTTCTGCTGGGCCTGATAACTCACCTTCTTCCCGTTGCGCTCTCGACCACTCTTGTAGACAAGAGCCGCGTCTACCCACTGATGGCCCCCCTGTTTGCCAGACTGCCACCCATCGATGTCCAGGCCCTGGGAAGCTGGTTCCGCAATCTACTGCCTGGAAACCACTAACGAGCTTCGAGAGCCTCGGGATTGTTTCACGCTGCCTCGTTGACAACTACCCCGGCGCCCGCTAGGCTATGTTTATGGATAAGCGTGTTGCAGGAGACAAGTCGCCAATACCGTCGCCACGGGGAGGAACGATGGACGATAAGTTCGCACGAGAGGGCCTGACCTTTGATGATGTCCTGCTGATCCCTGGCAAGTCGGACGTCCTGCCACACGACGTCGATCTTGGGACGCAGCTGACACGGTCAATCCACCTGAACATCCCGATCGTCAGCGCCGCCATGGACACCGTCACCGAATCCACGATGGCTGTGGCAATGGCATTGGCAGGCGGTATTGGCTTCATCCACAAGAGCATGCCCATGGAACGGCAGGCGGCAGAAGTCGCCACAGTCAAGTCAATCTGTGTCCATACACCTTCTTCGATCGCTCACCTGGATCCACGGCAGACTGTCGTCGAAGCGCACGACTTGCTGGAGCGGTTCAATGTCTTTGTCATGCCCCTCATGGATGGTCGCCGCCTGGTCGGTCTCGTTACTCCATCAGACCTCGCTTTTGAAGAGCCATCCACGCTTCTCTCACAGGTGCTCCACGCAAGCTCGAAGGTCACAATCCCGCCGAACATGGATGCGCCTGCCCTGTCCGGCTACCTCGCAAAGTGGGGAATACGGGAACTTGCCCTGGCAGATGCAGATGGGCAATTGGCTGGTTTTGCGACCATTGAGGAGATAACGCGGACACTGGCATCTCCTGAAGCAGTGACAGATGATCGGGGCAGACTCGTTGTGGGAGCCGCCGTCGGTGTCGCTGCTGACTTGCTTGCGCGAGCTCGCTCGCTGGTCGAGGCAGGGGTCGACGTTCTTGTGCTTGACAGCGCTCATGGCCACTCCCTTGGCATCGTCAGAGCGGTAGCACTCCTCAAACAGGCATTTCCGGTCGTCCCCATTCTGGCGGGAAACGTCGCAACACCGGAGGCGGTCCGAGACTTGGTCATCGCGGGGGCCGATGCCGTGAAAGTCGGCATTGGTCCGGGTTCCATCTGCACGACCCGCATCGTGGCTGGAGTCGGCATGCCCCAGATTACAGCTGTCTATGAGTGCGCCCAGGAGGCTCAGCGCCACGATATTCCTATCGTTGCCGACGGCGGCGTCCGCTACTCGGGCGACATTACGAAAGCTCTTGCCGCTGGAGGAAGCACGGTCATGCTTGGCAGCCTTCTTGCTGCCACAGTCGAAAGCCCTGGCGACGTCGTCACTGAGGGAAACCGGCAGTACAAGACCTATCGTGGCATGGGCTCGCTCGGTGCAATGGAGCAGGGGAGCAGCGACCGGTACTTTCAGGACACCAGGTTCAAACTGGTGCCGGAGGGTATTGAGGGCCGCGTCCCCCTTCGCGGGTCGGTGCATGACGTACTGTATCAGCTGCTGGGCGGTCTGCGAGCGGGCATGGGCTATTGCGGCACACCGACAATCGACCTGCTGCGAAGTGAGTCGCGCTTTGTCCGAATCACAGGGGCAGGACTGCGCGAGTCTCACCCCCATGACGTCGACATGACCAGCGAAAGCCCCAACTACCGTCCAGAATGATGTCCACAGCAAGGCACGAACTTGTCCTTATCCTCGACTTTGGCGGCCAGTATACGCAGCTCATCGCCCGTCGAGTCCGCGAACTGCACGTTTTTTGCGAGATCATCCCGTTCGACACACCTCTCGCGACACTCGCTGCGAGAAGTCCGAAGGCAATTATCCTCTCGGGTGGTCCAGCCAGCGTCTACGCCGCCTCAGCCCCTGTCTGCGACCCTGCCGTTCTCGACACAGGGATACCACTGCTCGGTATCTGCTACGGAGCCCAGTTGATGGCCAATCTGCTTGGCGGGTCTGTAGAACACGCTCCGTCAGGAGAATATGGAAAGACGACTGTCCGACTGGACAAGTCCTCTTCCCTGTTTCGTGGCCTTCCAGCCGAGACGTCCTGCTGGATGAGCCACAACGACCGCATCGGGGCCATCCCCACGGGGTTCCGGACTATCGCCTCCACCCCGGCGTGTCCGGTTGCCGCCATGGAGAATCCCGAGCGGCGACAATTCGGCATACAGTTTCACCCCGAGGTCGTCCACACTCCCGTCGGCCCTGACATCCTGCGGCACTTCCTCTTTGAGGCGGCGGGATGCACAGGTGACTGGACGATGTCGAGTTTCGTGGACGATGCCATTCAGGACATCCGTTTGCGAGTGAAAGATGAACGCGCGCTGTGCGCGCTTTCGGGAGGAGTCGACAGTTCGGTTGCGGCGACCCTGGTGCATCGGGCCATCGGTGACCATCTCACCTGCGTATTTGTGGATACCGGGCTGCTCAGGACAGGCGAGGGTGACCGCGTCGAGTCTCTGTTCCACCACCGCTTTGATATGCCTCTTGTGCGCATTGACGCGTCAGCACGGTTCTTCGCTTCGCTCAGGAGTGTCACGGAGCCCGAAAAGAAACGGAAAGCAATCGGCGCGGCGTTCATCGACTGCTTTGCCGAACAGGCGCGCGCCATGCAGGGCATCCCGTTTCTCGTCCAGGGGACACTGTACCCGGACGTCATCGAATCCGGGAACTCCGTCGCCAGCACCATCAAGAGTCACCACAACGTCGGGGGCCTGCCTGCAGATCTCTCATTCTCGCTCATCGAACCGCTCCGCCTCCTGTTCAAGGACGAGGTCCGCGACCTTGGCCGCGCTCTGGGACTGCCGGAGGAGCTTGTGGACAGACAACCGTTCCCTGGCCCAGGCCTGGGTGTGCGCATCCTTGGAGAGGTGACACCCGAGAACGTCAACATCCTGCAGCGCGCGGACGCTGTCGTGGAACGGGTGATGAGATCATCGGGATGGTATACGAAAGTGTGGCAGTCCTTCGCAGTCCTCCCCAACATCCATACGGTCGGCGTCAAGGGTGACGAACGGACGTATGTCCATACCATAGCCCTTCGCATCGTCGAGAGCAGTGACGGCATGACGGCCGACTGGGTGCGGCTTCCTGCTGAGGTACTTGAGGAAATATCTCACGCGATTACCAGTGAGCTGCCTGAGGTGAACCGGGTCGTCTATGACATCACCTCGAAACCCCCCTCCACCATCGAGTGGGAGTAGGACCGCAGGCAAGAGCCGAACCACAATCTGCTGGACAGCCTTCTCTCCTTCTCAGATATCTGGATACCCCGTGATCCTCTGAATCTCCCGGTACAGTGGCTGCAGCGAGGGATAGATGTGCTTGTAGACGCGCGTATACAGCTCATGGTAAACATGGGCAACTTCGGGTCGAGGGAGAAACGTGCTGTCCCAGTGAACCATGTTCTTGACTGCCTCTTCATGGGTAGCGTAGACACCAATCCCTACGAAACCGTTGATGGCGGCCCCCAGTCCTGATGTCTCGTACGTCTCGCTTCGTACGACCGGTCGGTCGAACAAGTCGGCGGTAATCTGGCAGATAGCGTCACTCTGAGAACCGCCTCCTGATACCATGACGCGGGTCACCTTGTGCCCGCTCTTGCGCTCGATGCGTTCGACCCCTTCGAGCAAGGCATAGCCAATGCCTTCGATGATGGCACGGTAGATGTGCGGTCTCGTATGCACATCGCCAAAACCGATCATCGACCCTTTGGCCTCGGGCATCTTCAGGCCGGGGCCCCAATATGGCTGGAGCATCAAACCCTGTGCTCCGGGAGGCACATCGTTCAGATGCTCATTCAGCACGACCTCTGGAGGAACGCCGCGCTGTTCAGCCTCCACTGCTTCGCGAGCCGCAAACTCCTTCTTGAACCAGCTTACCATCCAATAGCCGCGAAAGATCTCGACCTCCGGATTGAAGCTTCCCTTGATGCTGGCCGGGTAGGGAGGCATGAACGGGATGGGTTCGAAATATCTCCGTGATGTCGTCTGGGCAGTTGCGGTTGTTCCGAAGCTCAGGCTGACACTCGTCTCGTCGACACAGCCGACGCCAAGCGTCTCACACCCCTTGTCAGATCCGGCCGCAATGACCGGTGTTCCCTCGGGAATACCGGTTTCTCGTGCCGCTTCGACAGTAATGATTCCCATGCGCTCACTTGCATCCACGAGCACGGGCATCTGGTCTCGTCGCGCGCTGCACATGTGCCACCGCCAGCTGTTGTCGCTCCTGGGCCAACTTCGCGTATGATAGTCAAACGGGTTGTGACCTATCTGGGAGGCTACCGAGTCGACGTACCGCCCCGTCAGTCGATAGGCAAAGAATCCCGACAACAGCAGCCACTTGCTGGTCCGGGCCCAGAGCTCAGGTTCGTTCTCCACCATCCAATTGTCCTTGCCCTTGCGTCTGGTAATCTCGACCGCCTTGGTCATCCCCGAAATCTTGAACTGCAGCTGGTCTACGAGAGGCATGGGCTTGTCGCAGCGAGCCATGCGCTGGTCCAGCCAGACAATGGCAGGCCGCAGTGGAACTCCATCGGCATCAAGGGGTACGACCGTGTCGCGCTGCGTGGTCACGGCAACCGCTCCAATGTGGCTCCATGCTTCGGGGGACTCTTCCTTGAGCGCCTGCAGGGCCTTGCAGGTGTCTCGCCAGTAATCCTCGGCACGATGCTCGGCATACCCGGGCACCGGAGAAAAGTACGGCTCAAACTCGACCTTGTGCTTGGCTACCAGGTGACCACAGTCGTCAAACAGCAGGCCCCGAACACTCTGTGTGCCACAATCAATCGCCAGAACGTATCGATCTCCCATTTGTTTCCTCCCATTCACGCATACCGCGACAGGGCCTCCGCCACCGGTGGAATGAAGTCCTTCTTGCGAGAGAGTACTCCATCCAGAACAGCGTGTCCGTCTTCCATGTGCACGCCAAATGCTTCTTCAAACGCGTCAGCAGGTCCGGCGACGATCAGATATGACCTCCTGCTCAGGGGATCCGTGGCCAGAAATGCCACCATGGCGAGCCCCATGCGCGCTCGCACGTCCCACATCGCCTGCTTGAACTCCGACTCTCGTTCGCGGATGCGGTCAAATGAGAACACGACAGCTTGAGAGATGCCGATGCGCGTATCGAAGAGGTCAAATTCCTTAAAATCCCGCATCAGGACTTCAATGGCGGAAAGACCCTTGAACATGACGGAACCGTTCTGGAGCAACTCGAGGCCATACACTTCCGCGTCGATGCCAATCGTCGCCGCCAGGCGCCGCACAGCACGGACATCCTTTGGCGTGGTTGTCGAGAGGTTCAGATTCATCGTGTCCGAGAGAACGCCCGAAAGGAGAACTCCAGCTACTGACTTGGGCAGGAATACTCCATTCTCGGCGCAGAGTTCCGCTACGATCGTACACGTGCTCCCCACCGGCTCGTTGTGAAAATAGATGGGACGAAAGGTGGAAATGTCGCCGACACGATGATGATCGATAATCTCGAGGATATCGGCTTCCTCCACACCGTCAACAGCCTGCAGCGTCTCGTTGTGGTCGACAAGGATCACCTTCTTGCGTGCAAACCGGATGAGGTCGGAACGCGTCACAATATTCACCAGATGATGCTGGGCATCAAGGACCACGGCACAACGGGCAGACGAGTCGAGAACGGCCTTCTTTGCTCTCTCCAGTGTATCTGTCATGCCAAGCAGGGGTACGGTACCTTCCATGAATGCAGACACCGGGATTGCCGACCAGAGAGTGCGCAGGGCCTGTGTCACCGTCATGTCTGTCTCGAGAACGAGATTCAGATGATCCGGCCACTGCGCCTGCGTTTCGGTCGAAGCGGCCCTGCCTGTGACAATAAGCGTCGAGGCAGCTGAGCACGCTGCCAGCACATCCCCCGCAGGTACCCCGTCAGAGATGATGATCGCGACATCCTCAGCGCCTGGTGCAAGACGCTCCACCGAGCCGGTCACGACAAGCAGTCGTCCCCTGATGTCTGTGAATTCCTGAGTACGTACCACAATCCTTGCTGAGAGCTGACGTACCAACGTGTCGAGTTCCACAGCATACGGGAGGACGTCGGCATGCTCGAGCTGGTCGGCATAGGCGGTAGCTATGTCGACCGCATCCACAACGCCTCGCACGACCAGGGCATCGTCGACCACCGGGAGCGAATGGATGTGGTTCTCCTTCATGAGAATGGCTGCCTTCCCGACACGAGTCGAGGGAGAAACCGTCACAAGACGCTTCCGAGGGATGTCCTGAACCTGTGGCATTAATGATCTCAACAGGGGCGGCACGCGAAAGCCGAAGCGTTCCAGGACGAAGCGGGTTTCGTCGTTCAGCTCTCCTGCCCGAACAGCGAGATAGGCGCGAGAAGGGTCTGTGCGGTTCTTGTAGAACGCATAGCCAAGCGCGGAGCAGATGGAATCCGTATCCGGACTCTTGTGCCCGGTGACAATGACTCTCTGTCGCATGTCAGGTACTCCTTTTGGCCGGCTCAGCCTCAAGCATGCCACGATCTCGCGGAGTCCGCTGATCTCCGGCAGGCTCAACCATCGGCTCCGTTCGGAAAGCCAGGTTGGTCCTGCTGAGTCGCGTCCACTCGAACTTGTATGGCTCCTCGCCTCGCATGAAATTCAACTCGCGGCAGCCCTCGCTGAACGACTTCTCTGCTAACTTCACCAGTGCCATGCGTCCCAGCGAATATGCCCTGTACGCAGGGTCATACTGGGTGTTCCACGTGTACACAACCCCCTGCCAGTAGAACGAAAGAACAAATGCGAGCAGCACGCCTGCGGTCCGGACCTCTCCGACCCGCAGCTGACTCCGCGCACCCATGAGCGGAAGTACTTCACGAAGAAACTCCTGGTCCGGATGGTTGAGAAAGGGACTCCGATGCCCGTCCGCCGTACGCCGCTTGTCTGACAGGGCAACGACCTCGTTCACAAAAGCGCCGTCAACTTCTCCCCGGTCGCTGCAGCAGAGTCCCTGCCCATCTCCTGGATGACTGTTCAGCTTGTTCCATCTGTTCACCTTGTTCCGCACCTCATGGCGGAACCCCTTGCCCATGCTGCTGTAGAATGCGTCCCAGCTGCCCTCGATTGGCAGGTATGGGCATCGCACGGTGCTGTGCCACGCTGCAGGGGTGCCGTCCACCGTGCAGAGCCTCTCCAGAAACCCTCTGCCTGGCGATTCCGAAGGGATCTCTTCCAGATCGATGCCGTTCCAAAGCTGCCGGTACGCAAGGACCGAGGCGACGAGCACCTCCATGATGTCCGGACGACCCCGCGGAACAATGAAGTCAGCATAGTCTGAGAGCCCCTGTCCCAGGAAATGCAGGTCTCTGGACTCCCTCTCCCCAGTGCCAACATACAGTGGGGCAAGACCTGCCGGCATGCCATGTTCGTATGCCACAAGCAGCAGAAGGTGTCTGCCAGCGCTGAAGTGACGCCACCATGTGAACAGCCATTCGAATGTCGAATGGCACGTATTCGAAGAACTCCGAACGACGATCGGGTTCCAGAAGGGTTCCAGTTGCGCAAACGCAGCGACGTCTTCGATGAGTCTCGCTTCCACGGAAGTCCTTCCTCCCAGTCCTGACATATCGTCCTCAAACGACGGTCGAGCTAACGCCAGACACGGTGCAGGTTCACAGTTGCGAGGGTAGACTCGCACCCGCGCTTATGTACAGTATATGCGAGAATCACCCTCACGACACCACTTGCAAAGGAGAATACTTGTGTTCGACCTCTACTTGTTCGACCTGGATGGAACGCTTGTCGACACGCGCCGTGACATCGCGGAAGCAGTCAACCATGTCCTTCAGCTGCACGATCGGCCTGTTGCCGAACTCGCGACCGTCATCTCGTGGGTGGGGGACGGCGTGGATGACATGATGAAGCGAGCTTTCAAGACAGACGAAGGGCAGTTCGTGGGTGAACTCGTCGATGAGTTCCGTTCCTTCTACATGGATCACTGTACCGACTTCTCGCGACTCTATGAAGGCTGTGCGGAGACACTCACGTCGCTCCTTGAGCGAGGATCCCATTTGTCAGTACTGACGAACAAGCCTCAGGACCTCTCGCTGGAGATCCTGCGACGCCTCGGGATCCTGCAGTACTTCGATCGCGTCGTCGGCCCCAATGACGCCGACCTGCGAAAGCCAAACCCGTCCAATCTCCTGTCCCTGATACGCGACATTGGTGCGAGCAGGCAGCGAACGCTCATGACCGGAGACTCAAGGAATGACATCCTTGTAGCCCACAACGCCGGCGTCGCCTCGTGCGGATGTACGTTTGGCTACATCGGGCGCGATGCACTGCTCGAATTGAGGCCCACGTACCTGGTCGACTCGCTGCCCCAGATTCTGATGCTGACGAACTCGGGAAGTTGAAGCCTGCGACTGCCAAACTACAATACTCGCATCAGCTCTCAGACGAGTCACCCCGTGCTTTGGGGTTTCTCTGCAACAGGCGCCCCATACGGGCTGGAGGAATACTGTGATGCAGCATGAAGACGTAGCATTGCTCCACGTCAGGGTCATGACATCGCTGGGCGGATGGTGGAAACCGACAGGTGATGCCCTGTACCTGCGAAATGGCATCATCGAGCGTATCGGAAGCGCTGCCGACCTCCACGCACTGGCCTCCAGCAGGAACGCTCGAGTGCTCGACTTTGCCGACACACCGGGAGCGGCCTGCTTTCCGGCTTTCATGGACGCTCATCTGCATCTCGACCTGTACGGCTTCTCTCTCCAGAATGTCGACCTCAATGGCACAACCTCGATGAACGCAGCCCTGGAGCGTATCCGCCTCGCCGGGAGACCGGACAACGGAGCTTGGATCCACGGTGACTGCTGGGATGACGAACTCTGGTCCCATGGCCCACATCGCCATCAGCTTGACGACCTCTACCCTAACTCGCCCGTCGTGCTCAACCGCAAGGACTACCACTCTCTCTGGCTGAACACGGCCGCCCTGAAGGCAGCCGGCCTGTGGGACGCCCGCCCGTTTGGCCTTGACCTCGTTCCCTGTGACAACGACGGTCCTACTGGCATCGTCCGCGACGCCGCTCAAGACTGGGTGCTTTCGCGGATACCCGCACCCCAGCTCGAAGAACGGTTTGCTGCACTCCACAGCGCCATCAGCAGCCTGCTCTCGATGGGGTTTGCCTCCTGCTGCAGCATGGACTATGGCATTCTCCCGGAACTCCAGGCGCTGGTACCCGCCATGAGCGACGAGCCTCGCATCCGTATCTGGCAGGCCATCGGTATCGACAACCTCGATGCAGCTGTTTCGCTGGGACTCCGATCCGGTTTCGGTTCGGACTTCCTCCGACTCGGAGGCGTCAAGGCCTTCGCCGACGGTTCACTGGGTTCCCGGACTGCGTACATGGAGAAGCCATGGCCGGGAGAACCTTACAATCATGGCTACCATACCTATGAATCCGTGGACTGGCTGGCAGGCCGATTTCGCAAAGCCGACGAAAACGGCTTGTGGATATGGACTCATGCCATCGGGGACAGGGCGAACGAGGACGTGCTGGATGCATTCCAGCAAGCCGGCACTGCGGTTTCCAAGGGCCATGCCCATCACCGCATAGAACACGCCCAATTTCTGCGCCCCCAGGACGTGGAACGCTTCGCGGACCTCGGTATCGCAGCATCCGTGCAGCCCTCACACCTCGACCTCGATATCGGCAAGTTGAGGACGGTCTTCCCCACGCCACATCCTCGTTCGTACGCCTTCAGATCACTGCTCGCGAGCGGCGCAGAACTCAACTTCGGATCCGACGCACCCGTCGAGACTCCGGATGCACTCAAGGGCATCGCCTTCGCAGCGTTCAGGACACGGTCAGGTGAACTGCCCTATCAGAGTGACCAGTGCATCAGCATTCAAGATGCGCTAACCGCGTATACGGTGGCACCTCAGAGGTCCGTTGGCATGGCTGGGCAGCGAGGCAACCTCGTGGAAGGGCAGGACGCGGACATCGTGGTCCTGTCGAGGGATATCCTTGGAGACAGCGACCCACAGACAGTACAGTCGACCCGGGTCCTTGCCACGATCGTGGCAGGCGACCTCGCCTTCAAAGCCTGAACGGAGGAGAGCATGCATGGCGGGCGTCTCGTGAAAAATCCCTGAAGTGATCCTGACACAACACTCCAGATACAGGCGCCGCCATTGTTGCAGGTCCAGTGCGACGGTGCTACTATGAACCGCGCAGCCTTACCGTCACGAGGAGATCCCATGCAGGAACCGCTCGAAAACCAACGCCTCAAGACGAGTCCGCCAGGAGCTCGTCCGCTCCGTACGCCAGCTGGGCTTCCAGCGGTATGGGGTCAGTCGGGCGCCGTCATGTCATTCTATCACAGCGGAGCGCTGGCCGACATCGCGATCACGCTGGGGATCCTCGGCGTTTTCTATGGCATAACCCAGGTCGGCCACGAGTGGACGGGTATTCTGAGGCCGACAGTGCTGATTGATCTATCGTTTCGCTCGCTGCCGCGGTATACGTTCTTCTCGCTGGTTCGGGGTTTGGCTGCCTACTGTATCTCGTTCCTCTTCACGATCGTGTACGGGTATTGGGCTGCCAAGGATCGACTGGCCGAGAAACTCCTCGTACCCATCCTGGACATCCTGCAGAGCATCCCTGTTCTTGGATTCATGCCGGGCGTCGTGCTGGCGCTTGTCTCCCTCTTTCCCACCAGCAACGTCGGGCTCGAACTGGCTGCAGTACTCATGATCTTCACAGGACAGGCCTGGAACATGACGTTCAGCTTCTACAACTCTCTCAAGTCTGTTCCACAGTATCTCCAGGAAGCCGGCACCATCTATCACTTCAACTGGTGGCAGCGCCTCATGCAGATAGAGTTGCCCTACAGTGCAGTCGGTCTGATCTGGAACAGCATGATGAGTATGGCCGGTGGATGGTTCTTCCTCATGGTCACCGAGGCTTTTCAACTGGGCAACAGGGATTTCAGGCTGCCCGGCATCGGGTCCTACATGTCGGTCGCTGTCGAGAAGGGCAATGTACCGGCGATGGCCGCAGCGGTTGTCGCCATGGTCCTGATGATCGTCGCTCTGGATCAACTGCTGTGGCGGCCGACCGTCGTCTGGGCGCAGAAATTCCGTATCGAAGACACAAGCCAGGAGGAGTCGATGGACTCCTGGTTCCTTGACCTCCTCCACCACTCGCATATCCTTCGCTGGACAGGTGCTGCAGGCTCTTCCATCGGCCGCACGCTGGCCAGCCTGGCCTCAAGGTTTGTTCGGCACGCACCCGGTGATGTTTCAGGCGGTTCCCCGGTTGCGTCGACACCTCATGAGCAGAGACTGTCAGGCCATCCGTCAGCGGCAGTCGTCTTCTCTCGAATCCTCTTCTTCCTGCTGGCGGCTGGACTGGCCTTCGCCCTGGCCCAGGTCATCCGCCTCCTCATGTCCGTCCGCATCAGTGAATGGCTGCACCTTCTGAGGAGCGATCTCCTGACTCTCGTACGCGTCGCTGTGGCCATTGCACTCGGGACCCTGTGGACGTTGCCCGTCGGTCTCCGCATCGGGCTCTCGCCAAAGCTGTCGAGAATCATGCAGCCAATCGTCCAGGTCGCTGCGTCATTCCCCGCTCCAATGCTGTTCCCGGCCGTGATCCTCTTGCTGTCTCTGCTGAGAGTGAGTATCAACTTCGGCAGTGTCGTGCTCATGCTGCTCGGCACTCAATGGTACATCCTGTTCAACGTCATCGCCGGCGCACAAGCCATCCCGTCCGACCTCAAGGAGGCTGCCGCCAGCTACCGTGTTACGGGCCGGCAGCGGTTCTGGTCGCTGTACCTGCCGGCCATCTTCCCGTACCTTGTGACAGGCTGGGTGACTGCGACCGGTGGCGCCTGGAACGCCAGCATCGTGGCCGAGATTGTGACGTTCCGCGGCGAGACCCTCAGGGCACAGGGAATCGGGTCTGTCATCAGCGAGGCCGCGTTTGGCGCCAAGTTCGCCGAACTGGCCGCCGCAATCCTCATCATGGCCCTAACCGTCGTGCTCATCAACCGCTTCGTGTGGCGCAGGCTGTATACTGTCGCCAGCACGCAGTACAACCTCAGCAAGTAGAGGAGATCCCATGGAAGACGCTCTGCAACAGTCCGTCCTGCTCTCGAGTGAGAACGTCACTCAGCTTTTCCCGATGCCCACTGGAAACATGGTGACTGTTCTGGACAATATCACCATGGACATCCGCAAGGGAGAGATCATTTGTCTCCTGGGTCCCTCGGGCTGTGGCAAGTCGACATTCCTGCGCATCCTGGCCGGCCTCATGCGGCCCACGAGCGGTAAAGTACTTGCGCGCGGCAAGGAGATGACAGGCCTGACACCGGGCGTCGGCATGGTCTTCCAGATGTTCGCACTCTTCCCCTGGATGACCGTCAGCGAGAACATCCAGTCCGTCCTCGTCCCTTTGCAGCTCCCACGTGATGAGGTTCAGCGCCGGGTTGGCACAGTGATCAAGATGGTCGGTCTCGAGGGCTTCGAAGAGGCATATCCACGCGAGATCTCGGGCGGCATGAAGCAGCGCGTGGGCATCGCGCGCGGTCTTGCGGTACAGCCTGAACTGCTGTTCATGGACGAACCGTTCAGTGCAGTGGACGCTTTGACCGCTGAATCGCTCCGCACGGACCTCGTCGACATCTGGGATGAAGCGGATGGCCAGCCGGCTTCCATCGTCATGGTGAGCCACGACATCAAGGAGGTCGTCTATATGGCCGACCGAATCGTCGTCTTCTCGGCGAACCCGGGCCGCATCCGTACAATTGTCCAGAACAAGCTGGCACGACCTCGCGACTACAGGGCTCCGGAATTCCTGGCGATGGTCGACTACCTGCACGACATCATCACGACAAACGAGCTCCCCGACACGCCTCCTGCTGTTGTGACCACTCCCGCGCAACCTGTCTATGAACCGCTTCCGCCCGTCTCGTCGGGTGATGTCGTCAGCTTCGTCGAATACCTGGACTCACATGGCGGCCAGGGCGACGTGTTCGTTCTGGCTCACGAGTTCGGCAAGGAATTCAGCGACCTCATCAACATCGTCAAGGCTGCCGAGATGCTGGATTTCATCGATACACCGAAGCAGCGCACTGTACTGACGCCCCTCGGGCATCGCTTCTCGGACCTGGACACGGAAGACCAGAAAGTCATCTGGAAACAGCAGATCCTGACGCTCAGCATCTTCAAGACCATCCACGCGGACGTCCAGGCGTCCCGGAGTGGCACCATGCTCGACGACGAAGTCCAGGACCGCCTGGCACAGCTGTTGCCCAACGAAAACCCGGAGTTCACCTTTGCGACCTTCATCAACTGGGCCCGTTTTGGCAATCTGCTGGCATTCGACGAGGACTCGGACGAGGTGTCGCTCCAATAAGACATGCCGTCTGCAGCGCCACGCAGTCGCACCCCCCCTCAAGAACGGGAATCTTGGGTTGACAGAACATACAAGGCTATATAATTACTCGTTGTCGGCTTGCTGGCAGGAGGGCGTCATTTGGTTCCCCCCGGGTCCAGACTCTGGAGGTACGAAATGAACCTACTCGCCATTCCTGTCGTGGCTGGCCTCACCTGCATTGGAGCCGCACTCTATCTGTTCCTCAGACTAAGAGCGGCTAAGATTTCCTCGCCGAAAATGAGCAAAATCGGCAGCTATATAGCAATTGGAGTACGAGCGTATCTCTCCCGCCAGCTCCGGGCGATCCTGCTTGTCACTCCTGTTATAGCAATCGTTCTTGGCTTCACACTGGACATCTGGATCGCAGTCACATTCGTGCTTGGTGTCTTCACGTCGCTTATCACGGCGTACATGGGCATGAGCGCATCCACCCGTGCAAACGTCAAGACCGCAGACGATGCGACTCGATCGGTGACCACGGCGTTCCACACGGCTGTCTTCGGTGGATCCATCATGGGGTTCTCGATCACGGGATTCAGCCTTGTCGTGCTGTCTGTGCTCTACCTGTTGTTCAAGAATCCAAGCCCCCTCGTCGGATTTGGATTCGGCGCCAGCCTTGCAGCCCTGTTTGCCCAGATCGGTGGAGGCATCTATACCAAAGCAGCCGACATCGGAGCAGATCTGGTCGGAAAGATCGAGGCGAATATTCCGGAGGATGACCCGCGCAACCCGGCTGTTGTCGCCGATCTGGTGGGGGACAACGTAGGCGACTGTGCCGGCAGAGGCGCAGACCTGTTTCAGACGTTCTCAGATGATATCGTCACCGGTATGGTTGTTGCTCTCACGCTGGTCCCCAAGTATGGAGGCGCTGTGCTCTTCTTTCCCATGCTCCTTCAGTCGGCCGGCCTTGTCGCATCGATGCTGGGGGTCCTGTCAATACGCCTCTTCGACCGAAGCAAGCCGGAAACGGCCTTCTACTTCGGCATGGGCGTGACTACTGTCTTTGCGGTGCTCGGCTCCTTCCTGGTCAGCCACTTCCTGGTCCACGACATGGCCCTGTTCATCGGCACCTGTTTGGGAGTCGCAACCACTCTCGTGTCTTCGGTCATCACGCGGTACTACGCGGGCTCCTCAGGAAAGACAGTCCATGACATTGCCGACGCATCCAAGCGTGGCGTGGCCTTGAACGTCATCACAGGACTGTCTGCTGGTCTGCAGAGCCCGCTGGGATCTATCGTCATGATTGTCGTCGCTGTCGCGGCAGCATATTTCATCTCCGGCGGATCGCTGCTGGCGATCGTCGCGGTCAACATCGGTACGGATTTGCTCATCGGCTACATCATGACGGCTGAGGCCTTCGGTCCGATCATCGACAATGAATCAGGTTTTGCAGAGATGTCTGGTTCACACGAGCAGGTCGTGCGCTCGCTGTCTCAGCTCGATTCAGTCGGCAACACCATGAAGGCGACGACCAAGGCCTATGCCATGTCCTCCGGCACGGTGACGTCATTCGTTCTGTTCTCGACGTACTTCTCGATTGTCGGGCTCAAGACGATGAA
>JAPLGI010000025.1 GCA_026390245.1 Caldisericota bacterium | reverse complement strand
CACCCCCGACCTCTTGCCGTCGGATATCTCCGGCGTCTCCGTCTATGACCAGAAAACGCAGGAATTCCGGCTGAAGCGAGGGCCGATCTTCACCAACCTTCTGTTGGCAGACGAAATCAACCGCGGCACGCCCAAGACACAATCGGCACTTCTCGAGGCCATGGCCGAATACCAGGTCACCATCGATGGAACCATCGTCAAGCTGGACCGCCCGTTTGTAGTTATGGCAACCATGAACCCCATCGAGTATGAGGGCACTTTCCCGTTGCCCGAGGCTCAGTTGGACCGCTTCATGACCCGGCTGACGATCGGATATCCAAGCAAGGAGAAGGAAGAGGAGATCGTCACGGGCTTCTACGCCCGGGTCAAGGTCATCGGCGACGACGTCCACATCATCTCTCGAGACGATCTGACGACGATGCAGAAAGAGGTCGAGGGTGTCTTCATTGCACCAGAACTCGTCACCTACGTCGTCTCCCTGGTCGACGCCACTCGGCATGATGATACGGTGTATCTTGGACTGTCCCCTCGTGGCAGCATCGACCTCATGCGCCTCAGCAAGGCATATGCGTATCTCCAGAGTCGTGATTTTGTCGTCCCGGACGACATCAAGCTGGTGTTCCCATTCATCTCGGGACACCGGCTCATCCTCCAGGCTGAGGCACGTCTACGTGGCGTGACAACCAACGAAGTTGTGACCAGTACCCTCAAGAACGTCCCCATTCCCAAGCTAGCCGACTATAGCAAGCAATGAAGCGGTACCTTGGCACCGCCTCGCGCGGCCTGACTCTCGGGGCCGGCTTGGCTGTGCTGTGGCTTGTTCTGGGTAGTCACGCACTTTTCTTCGCCGCATGCGCCGCGATCCTGTACAGCATCGTGCTGCCTGTTGCCATGATGCGCTGCCTCGATGCGACCGGTGTCTCGGTTTTCATCAAGCGCCATCTCGTGATGATGGGCAAACCGGACATGGTCAGTGTCAGCTTGACTGGCATTGGGAACCGGAACCCACTGAAGTATGATGTCTCACTGTGCCTGCCACCATACCTGGTCAAGAAACATGAGCGACGTGCTCACCTGGGGCTGATGGTCTTCTTTGAAGCCAATCGGAGGGGCGAGTATCAGATAGGCGATACAGTCGTAACCATCCAGGACCCTCTCGGGGTGTTCTCGCTTACCCGCGTGTTTTCCAGTCCACAGCGCGTCACCGTCTTTCCCCGGCTGCTGTCCTTTCCCCGGCTGCGCATCGCTCTTACGTCTCCACTCGACGGCCAGCGTGTGCGTTTTGCCCCGAACTACGACGCGAGTCAGCTTACGGGGATCCACCCATACGCAAACGACCCCATGAACCGCATCCACTGGAAAGCGACCGCGCATTCAGGAGCACTGTACGCGAAGGACTTCAGCCCAAGCGCCTCCAAGACCGTCGTCATTCTTCTCAATCTGACGCTCCGTCACACGCCAATCTTTGATACTGACGCGTTCGAGGACTACTTGTCAATGGTCGCTGGCTCCATTGCCAACTATGCCAACGATGCCCACCTGCCCTTTGGACTTATCGTTCTGGGAAAGAAACAGCTGAGCAGCGGCTTTGGAAACGGGGGCGCTCACCTGGTCAAGTGCCTGTCACTCCTCGCACGTGCCCAGTCGGCCATCGAGCCCGACTCGGCAAGAGCCGTCTTCCTGGACTACCTGCAAACGCGAAGGTTCGCCATTCCTCCACGTTCGCAGCTGTTTCTCGTTCAGCAGGAAATGACCGAGAACGAGATCGGGCAGCTGCTCCGGATGCGTGCCCAGTTCTCCAGGCTGTCCATCGCCCTGTTTCCGCAGGGGAGCTTTCGACACTACGGCGAGCACAAGATCCCTTATTTCATGCAGGACTATGTGCAGATCGAGCGTCTGCGGTCAGTCCAGAAGGTCCTGCGCGATGCGGGTGTCGACCTTTCCATCATTGGCCTCAACGACACACTTGGCGTCCTGTCGGGCGTTTGACGTGAACGAGTCGCACAGGGATCTTCAGCACCTTCCGGAACGATTCACCGTCGCTGCCGTGGCCGGTGCGCTCGCCTGGTGGTTCACCCGCACCGCCGTTCCCCTGTGGTGGGCGGCCCTGCCATGTGTGGCTCTCGCCTGTGCAGTGCTCTCACGGCGCGTCTGGCCAGCCTGGCTTGCCTGGGGGGCGGCAACCGGTGAACTGGCCACTCTTCTGGCTCTCACATTGCACTCGCTCAGTTTCGATCTGGTGTTTGCCTCCGTCGCACTGGCGGCCATCTTCGCTGGACTTACGGCTGCCGCATGTGCGCTGGTAACGTCACGCGCCTTTCCACGGCAGACCATATCACTGGGTGTGTGGCTGGCCGTCGGTGCGGCACTGACCGGTCAGGGTTCTTCATGGATCGCACCTGCAGGACTGGCGGTCCTCGCTGCAGCCGGCCTGGTGGCCAACCGCAGCGAGGCCCCTCGTGCCAGAGGCCTTCGTCCCCTTCTCCCCATCATGATCGGTCTTCTCCTGCTGGTCGCCATCGCCGGGTCCTCTCCGGTCGCCCGCTCTCCCGCTCAGGGGCCCCTGGCGACGTTCGTCCAGCATGCTCTGTTTCCACAGGCTCCGCCGTCCGTGCAGCCTCAGCCACCTCAACAACCGGGCCAGGTGACCTATGGACAGCTTCCGGCGAAGAATCCCATCCGCTACGTCGCCCCGATGCTCCAGCTGTGGCTGCACATCCTTGAACGCACGATGCTGCCGTGGGCCACGCCCCTTGTCCTCGGATTGCTGACGTTGGTTCTTGGTCTCATCCTTCTCATGCTGCTGACCCATAGCCCCGTCTCTCATGTGCTGCGCATGCTGACCCCCGCGCTGCTCATTTTCGCCGGTGCTGTCGCAGTGGTTGTCCTGGCTTCCAGCTGGCAGCTGCCGAGAGGAGGAGCGCTGGCCAAGCTGTACGAGCAGCTGGGCAAGGTCAGTGATCTCGCACGCGCCCAGCAGCCGGCCGCCACTGCCCAGGCACTCCAGGAGGTGATACGCGCCGTCCCTGCCTGGCTGCAGGTTGTCGTCGCTGTCATTGCGACCATTGCTGCCATCGCCATGGTTGCGACCGTCGTCCTGATCCTCTCGAAAGCCGCATTCGAGACACGCTTCGGTTTTCTGCGCAGCATCACCGATTCCCAGGAGCGAAAACACGTTGCCGCCTCTATTCGCCGGATGGCATCGTTGGACGAATCCCTGCTGGTTGCGAACCCCCGCGAAGCCATCATCGCACTCTTCTATATGGGAATTGCCTCCCTTCAGGACCTTGGTCTCTCTCTCGCCCGTGGCGAGACGCCTGAAGAGCTGGTGATACGGGCTCGTGAACGGTCTGAACCCATCGCGTCCTCTCTGGACCTCCTCGTGACAGCCTTCTATCTGGCCCGCTACTCTGATCAGGAAGTTCAGCCCCGGCAGGCACTCGCATCACGGGACGCTTACAAGAGCCTCGTCGCTGCCGTCAAGATCGAGAACAAGCGGCTCTCTCACTTGCACATCATCACACTCAAGTAGACAATCCAGAACGCTGTCCCCTTCCCCTGACAGCTATTCTGGTTTTGTCAAGCCCCCAGGCCGCATCTTCACAATACTTGACGCACTCTTGCGCCATCGTAAAATAGTCGCGTGCCTGATGAGGGCACAGCAGTTCGAAGCATCCGGCGTACAATGGGTCAAGACTATCAGCAGTAATTGGGGGCGATACGTATGCGATACGTCATCAAGCGCACGGGTGAGAAAGTATCCTTTGACCAGGCCAAGATCCGCATCGCCATTGCAAAGGCAGGCAAGGCTGCCAATGAGCTTGATGAGACCGAACCGGAACGCCTGACCCGCATTATCGTCGCCCAGATCCCTGACGACATCGCTACTGTCGAGCAGATTCAGGACCTCGTCGAGCAGACCCTCATGGAGTCACGCCATCATAAGACAGCCAAGGCGTACATCCTGTACCGCGAGCAGCACCGAAAGCTGCGTGACCTCAAGACTCTCCTCGACCCACGCGCAACCATTCAGAAGTACCTGGAGAAACTCGACTGGCGTGTCAACGAAAACTCCAACACGAGCTACTCCCTTCAGGGGCTCAATATGCACCTTGCAACAAGCGTTGTAAGTCGCTACTGGCTGAACGAGGTCTATCCGCCGGAAGTGCGGGACGCTCATGTGAACGGTGACATGTACGTACACGATCTGGGGTATCTGGCTGCCTATTGCGTTGGCTGGGACCTCAAGGATCTTCTCATGAGAGGGCTCGGAGGGGTATACGGCAAGGTCGAAAGCAAGCCGGCCAAGCACTTCCGGTCGGCGCTGGGGCAGATGGTCAACTTCATCTTCACCATGCAGGGCGAGGCGGCCGGTGCGCAGGCGTTCAGCTCGGTCGACACCTACCTTGCGCCCTTCATCCGCTACGATCACCTTCGCTATGACGAGGTCAAGCAGGCTGTTCAGGAATTCGTGTTCAACATGAACGTCCCCACACGCTCGGGCTTTCAATCTCCGTTCAGCAACATCACCCTCGACCTGCACCCGCATGGCACCACGGCGGGCGAAGAAGCCATCATTGGTGGAAAGCCCATTGCTGAGACCTATGCGGACTTTCAGCCGGAGATGGACATGTTCAACCGTGCATTCGCTGAAGTCATGCTTGCGGGCGATGCCAAGGGTCGCGTCTTCTCGTTCCCTATCCCCACGTACAATATTACCAGGGACTTCGACTGGCAGAATCCCGTCTATGACCCCATCTTCGAGATGACCGCCAAGTTCGGCATCCCGTACTGGAGCAACTTCGTCAACAGCGACATGGATCCGGACGATGCGCGTTCGATGTGCTGCCGTCTAAGACTCGACACGCGCGAGCTGAAGAAGAGAGGTGGGGGCCTGTTTGCTTCCAACCCTCTCACCGGCTCCATTGGCGTCGTAACCATAGACCTTCCGCGTATCGGATACCTTTCTCACAGCAAGGACGAGCTGTTCGATCGCCTTTCCCACATCATGGACATTGCTCGCACGTCGCTCGAGATCAAGCGCAAGATCATTGAGAACCTGACAGCTGCAGGACTCTATCCCTATTCGCGCCACTACCTTGATGCAGTCAAGCAGTGCAACGGGTCCTACTGGGCCAACCACTTCAACACGATCGGCATCAACGGCATGAACGAACTTCTTCTCAATTTCGCTGGCGTCACGATTGCCGAGTCCGATGGACGGCGTCTTGCGCTCGAGGTCATGGACTTCATGCTGGGCAAGCTCGAGGATTTCCAGCACGAAAGCGGCCAGCTCTACAACCTTGAAGCCACTCCAGCCGAATCGGCAACCTATGTGCTGGCCAAGCAGGACAAGGCTCTGTACCCGAACATCCTCGTGGCCAACGAAGAGGCTGTGAAAAACGGCGCTGATCCCTACTACACAAACTCCACGCAGCTGCCCGTCGCCTATACGACTGACCCGTTCGAAGCGCTTGACCTCCAGGATCCTCTTCAGGTCAAGTATACGGGGGGCACGGTCGTCCACCTCTTCCTCGGAGAGCGTCTGGAAAGCGCAGACCAGGCCAAGAAGCTGGTGCGCGCAGTCACGAACAGCTACCGATTGCCGTACTTCACCCTGACGCCCACCTTCTCTATCTGTCCCAAACATGGGTACATCGCCGGTAACCATCCATTCTGCCCAAAGTGCGACGAAGAGCTCGCCTTCGATGCTCAGAAGATGGCTATGGGCTCTGTCTCTGGAGACATAACGTTCGCAACCCGTCCTGAAGGCTAGGAGGTGCTTGTCACATGAGAGGATTCCTTCGTCCCAGGAAGAAAATCATTCTCCTTGCCATCGCCGTTCTGGTTCTCGCCGTCTCCGTGTTGCTCGTCGTCCGCAACCTGAATTCAAACGGTACGCCGTCAACGACTCCGGGAGGTACGGCAAAACCGTCAAAGAGCGATGTCGGCCTCTATCTGGACAAGGGCGACCTCTGGCAATGGGTGGGCGGGCGCAAGACACAGCTGACCAAGTTGGGAACAATTGTCACCTTCGACTGGCATCCTGCAGGAGGTGAGCTGGTGTACGTGACCAGCGAGGCAGACGGTTCGTACAAGGCTGTCGAGCGCAAACTCGCGTCCAAGCAGGAACTGACCATCGGCCAGGGCAAGGCGGAGATGGGGCCGAAACTGATGTGTTCCTCGAGCGGCGCCCTGCTGGTCGAAGCATCGTCCACAACAACTCCACGACTCCTGCAACTCACCATAACCTCAATAGGCTACGATGGTACGACAAACGGCTCATTCTGGACCCAGGTTCCACTGACGAAAGAACAGTTCGACCGGACAACGCGACTGATTCTCGACGGATCGACTGCCCTCATCGTCTCTCCCGGTGGAATCTGGACGATCGCCTCCTCGAGCCTTGGCTTCGACACCGCCCACACCTTCCTCGGCCCGACGGGAGTCACGTTTGCCGACGGTACGTTCTTCGGCCCCATGCAGGATTCAAAAGGGACGTTCCTTGGCCTCAGGACCAAGGACGGCAAGACTACGAGCATTGCTCCGCCGCCCACGTCAACGGGCATCCTCCAGCCTTTCGTGCGCGGCGCCTCACGGACAACCGATGGAAAGACCATTGTCTACGAACTCGGCATCTATGGTTCGGGCACAAGCTCGGACGGCAAGACCGCCCCCCTGACCTATGAGACATGGCAGTACATCGAGGGCTCCCGCAGCCCCAAGCTCGTCGTCAAGAGTACTGCCCCATCGCTCTTTGCCTATCAATTCACGGGCAGCAGTGCACCCGTTGCAGTGGGCAGCCAGCCCGGCGCAACGCTTACAACCGAAACAGGACTCATGTTCCGGGATCAGCCCATTACCATCGGCAGCAAGGTCCTGGAAGTGGCTGCTCCAACGGAGACGAGGACAGCTCTGGCTCTTGGTCAGGGCTGGATTCAGGCAAAGGGGCTTGGTCAGGCAAAAGGGAAGACGGGCTGGGTCTACGGCGGATATGCCAGAATCGGGCGTGGATCGACAACATATGTTCCATTCGCCAGAGTGACCGCCTCCACGTCCGTCAAGGTCTACCTGGACGAGAGCCTCAGTGGCACCCCCACAACAGTGCTCACAAAGGGTGACAGCGTCGTTGCCATGGGCATGACGGTGGACAAGCGAGCAATCAGGATCCTGCTGCCGTCAGGAACGAATGCGTTTGTCGCGACAGGGAGTGTCACTGTTTCCAATTGAAGTCTTGAGTATACTTGACTGAGTAAGAGGAGGTGACAAGTGAAAGAACTAGACAATGGGGATCTGTTGCTGGACAATGGAACGACTGTGCCTGTGTTCAAACGTACAAGAACTGAAGTTTATAGCCGCGTGGTTGGCTATCTCAGGCCCGTTTCCCAGTGGAACAAGGGGAAGAAGGCTGAGTGGGCTGACAGAACATGTTTCGAGGCCAAGACCCAGCATAACACAGCACAATGATCGAGATGCATGAAACGCCGCTGACTGCGGAGATCCCAACGGTCCGTCAGCGGCGTTTTCATATTGTCACATGGGAAGTCCCCGCTGTCCGGGAACCCAGGACATGAGACTGGCCCATTACGAACCCCTATCGCTCAGCGACTTTCCGGGAAGACTGGCCACCTCTGTGTTTACGGTCGGCTGCAACTTTGCATGCCCGTACTGCCACAACCCTGAACTCGTCACTGCTACCGCGGATACGCCGCAGCTGGCCGAAGAGGCATTCTTCGCGTTTCTCGAACGGCGAAGGAGCAAGCTCGATGGCGTGTGCATCACTGGCGGAGAACCGACGCTTCACACAGATTTGGCACAATTCGTCGAACACATACGCTCTCTCGGCCTTGCTGTCAAGCTGGACACGAACGGGTCCAACCCTGAGATGCTTGCGCACCTACTGGAGAGAAGGTCTCTGGACTATGTCGCCATGGATGTGAAAGCTCCGCCCACACGATACGCCGAGGTGACGCGCAACTCTCGTGCTCTAGCCCTCGCAGAAGCCTCGATACGACTCCTGGCTGAGTGCCATACTGTCCATGAATACCGGACAACTGTCCTGCCTCTGCTGTTCAGCGAAGCAGACATCGACGCTGCCGCCTCCATGCTGCCTGCCGGATCGACCTACGTCATTCAGAACTTCGTTCTCACCAAGACGCTCGACCCCGGCTTCACGTCTGCCAGAGGATTTGAGCCATGGGACCTCGAGATCATTGCTGAACGAATGCGCCTGCACTACCCTTCCCTGCGCATCAGTACGCGAGGTGGCATCTAGTCTGGCCCGGCCGGGTCAGGCCCCATGACTCATGCCGGCTGTGTTCTCCTTCGCCTCCATCCACGGTCATCTTCGGCGACCACTTCTGAACGGTCAACCAGGGTTCGAGCTGTTTCCAGCCGAAACGGCGGCATAGACGATCTCTGAAACCTCAGCAATGACGCCCTTCGCCCGGCTGGCCCGTTCAAAACCTGACGCAAACACGCACAGCGAATAGGTTGGACCGCCCGACACGGTAATCAGCTCTGCATCAAGCAGAGAACCGGGCATACCGCCCGTCTTCCCCGCCAGGACGGCGCTGCCGGGAACTGGCCACGCAATCAGGTCTCTCAGCTGGTTCACGCGCAGGTACCCGAGGATGCGCTCGCTCATGGCGTTCGAGACCAGACGATGTGCGTAGAGCTGAGCCAGCATCTCGGCGATCTCCTCAGCGGTCACAGTATTGTCGACGCCTCGAACAAGTGTCTCGCGGTCCATCATGCGGCGCCGGATGGTGCTCACCCGATACCCGAGCCCTCGCAAGATGGCGTTCAGGCGCTCCATGCCAACCTCCTCGATAAGCTGGTTGCAGGCCATGTTGTCGGACACGCCCATCATCATGACGCACAGATCCTGGACTGACCAGGGGCGAGCGTTATCCAGATGCTCAAGGAGACCGGTTCCGTGAGGGGCAGGGACGGTCAGACGAAGGGGAAGGTCCCACGCCAGTTCACCCGCTTCCACCAATTGCCCAACGCAGACCAGCAGAGGAATCTTGATGATCGATGCGGCTCCAAACGGGAGACTGCTGTTCTGCGAGAAGATGAGACAGCGGTCTTCGCCACTTACGAGTTCGGCGTGCACAGCACATGGAAGTACACGCGACGAACCAGCTTGCCAACCGTGCACAGGACCTCGTAGCTGATCGTCTGAGCAAGTGATCCCAGGTCCCCCGCGGTGATGCGCTGGCTTCCCGCTTCACCCAGGAGAACAGCTTCGTCGCCTGCTGTCACACCCTGGATGTCCGACAGATCGATCATGGTCTGATCCATAGTCACTCTTCCTATCACCGGCGCCCTTTTGCCATGGATGATGACTGAAGCCTTGTTCGACAACATGCGCGAATAGCCGTCCGTGTAGCCGACCGGAAGGATTCCAATCGTCGTCGGCTTGTAGGTCAGGTAACTGCGACCGTAGCTGATGCCATAGCCCGCAGGGACCTGTTTGAGCGCTATCAGCCGGGACTTCATCGCCATCGCCGGCCGCAACCCCGCTATCGGCACGCCCTCGATGGGCGAACAACCATAGAGCAACAACCCCGGACGGACCCCTTCGAAGGTCGCAGCCTTCATCGTGAGGATGCCGGCCGAGTTGGAGAAATGAGCAATCCTGGGGCGTAGGCCCTCTACAGCCGACCGATGGAGAACCTTCTCAAACCTGCGCAGCTGCATGGAAGAATAAGATTCGTCCGAGTCCGCACAGGAAAAATGCGAGTAGATCCCCTCGACCTTCACGCCCTTCAGGTCATTGAGCTTGTACAGTACGTCCGGTGCCCCTTCAGCAAGAACGCCGCCTCTTCCCATGCCCGTATCCACCTTGAGATGGACCGTCAGCTGCTTTCCGGCGGCTGCTTCGGCGAGTTCGCGTGCGACGTCGTCATCGGGGACGCTGATCGCAATACCTTGAGCAATTGCCTCGCCGACTCCCAACGCAGGAACATAGCCAAACACGAGCATGCGACCTGTTATGCCGGCCCGTCTGAGTTCGAGAGCCTCTTCCAGCGTGGCAACTGCGAACCAGTCGGCACCTTCTTCCTGGAGGACCCGCGCCACGGGTACGGCGCCATGGCCATAGGCATCATCCTTGACCACACACAGCACATGGGTCTTCGCCGGCACCATATCACACACGACGTGGTAATTGTCCCGCACGCGAGCCAGATCGATTTCCAGCCACGTGGAACGCCCGAACTGCTCGACGGAGACGATATCCTCTCTCTTCATGACAAAACAATAGCACGTTTCAGAGGGCGTTCAACACACGAATACTTGCCAATACACACTCTACAGGCATGCCGTCCTTGGCCGCCGAAAGAAATGCAAACGTTGCCATTGACAAGAATCGGATATCCCATATAGTGGCCATGTAATCGATAACTTCGTTATCGGTTACATGCCCTCCTTCGAAAACAACCCGGACCGCGATCGCGCTTCGGGTTGTTTTCTTTCCTGCCCTTTCTACCAGAATCTGACGGGCTGATAGTCCGCGGACGACTGGTG
>JAPLGI010000050.1 GCA_026390245.1 Caldisericota bacterium | reverse complement strand
CCAGATCCTGGAGCACTTCTTCGGTTGAGACCACCTTGCAGTAGATCTGGTTGAGCATCCTGGTCTCCCAGACTTGAAGATCGGCGTTGATGGCCGACGTGGCGTCCTCCACCAGGAAGACGGTGTAGCCCCAGTCCGACAAGTCGCGCACGGTGCTGGAGACGCACTGATCCGTGAACAGGCCGCAGACCACCACGTGCTCGATGCCCATCCACCGCAGGATGTGGCCGTACTGGGTGCCCATCACGGTGCTGTCCGTGGTCTTGCAGACGACGACCTCGCCGTCGCGGGGCTTCAGCTCATCGACAACCTCCTGGTCCCGGGTGCCGATCTTGAGCAGCGTGTAGTTCCAGCCCGGTCTGGCCTGCGTGGGCGAACGGTCGCGGCCGTCTGCACGCTGATTGCCAAGTGTTGCAAACGTCACGACCATCTGCTGGTCGCGGAAGAAGTCGAGGAGCCGCCGGGCGTTGGGGATGACCGTTGCCTTCAGCCGGTCAAACAGGTAGCTGTTGCCTGCATCCCTGAGCTCGACCGACAGGTCCTGATCATGCTTCTGGGCGTCGATGATCAGCAGCGCCGTCCTGGCCTTGAGCGGCTTGATCTTCTCCCAGTAGTCACCTTCGGAATGCACGTCGAAGTTCGGGTTGGTGAACTTCCTGAATGTTGGCATTGTTGCGTCTTCCATCTCGTCCTCCCGTCGTGAGCGTTGGACTTGCCCCACGATCGATTTCACAGACATCTACTATATCGCTTGTCGCCCCTTATGAAACTTGACAGGAAAACATATACTGGTGCCAGACATTTCTTTGGCAGGATGAAACGGCGTACAGAACTGAAACGCAGAGAGCGGAACGAGACGACTGTCGCACAACTCATGGAGAGAGGCGTTACGAATGCGTCAACACAGTGTGGTGAACGTCGCACGTTGCGTTCCTTCGGCGGAAAGGAGCCAGGAGGCTCCTGACCTGTCAGGTCATGCATCGGGGGTAGTCCCCGGAAAGCGGGTGTGGAATGGGTAAGCCGGCGAACAGGACTTTCAGATCCCTCCAAAGCATCATTGCGACCCTGCTGGTGATGAGTCTTCTCCTGTCCGGTTGCTCTGGTCTGAGCAAGAAGCAGCAATCCCCAGGTTCTTCCCCTGATGCGGGGACGACTGCTCCTCAGTCCGGTACTCCGTCAGCCTCGTCTGAGAATCCTCCCACGGGAGACACTTCCACGGCGACCACACCCGCAGGAAGCACCTCGACAACAGACACGTCGACCGAAAACACCTCCACCGGAAGCACTGCCGACCCGTTCGCCCCCGTCTTAGAGCCGGCAAGAGCGCCCCGAAAGGCATACGCGGCGGGAACCTGGAGCATGGATGTTCCCTATGTCAACCCATTCGGTTCCGAGGGCAACTACACCAAGGTCGAGTTGAATCCAAACACCTGGCAGCAAATCAACTACATCGGCCAGGACAACCGGGAAGCCAACCGCCTTTCCTCTGGCCAGACCTGGACCATGAAGGTGCCCTGGACGGACAAGACCACGGATCCCTACGATGACCTCCGGCAATACCTCTCTGATTTGGGGGCAGACCTGTATCGTGCGCCGTCCGAAGAGTGGGTCGCCCATGTGCGAGATGCCGGCGGGACCGACTGGTGGTGCCGTTCCACCCGCGAAGCTGCGGGCTACAGCCTCTGGGTGTGCCGTGAACTTAGCCTCAAGCCAGACGTCGCCGTCAGCTTCAAGACCTTCGACATGAAAGATCGCTCGGTCTACTTCATGACAACCCGAGCCGGCAACGCCTACCTGACCCTCCTTGCCGGGATACCCGCCGGTGAGGTCGTTCTGACTGGAACCGCCCATTACGAGAAAGGCTCCTACAAGCGGAACGTGGACTACAGGAAGCAACTGTATGCGTACAAGACCAACGCCTACGTGCTGGACGACATTCCGCAGGAGTCCTTCGCCCCCATCCTCTGGAAAGCAACCTGGACAGCGGACAAGGATCCCGGTGAACTTACCTTCACCGTGACAAGCGGCCCCGATGTCCTGCCTGTGCGCTACGGGGAGGAATTGGGCGCCCTGAAGGTCAAAGGCGTCTCATTCGGCAAGGTCACCATCGAACCCCTCCGCCAGGTCAACAGCACCCATCCGGAATGCCCCAGCATCAGCAACTACCGTGGGGACATCACGCCGGAGGGTGACACCATCTTCTGGCTTCCATCCGGATACTGGAACCTGCACTTCGAACCGAACAGCCATGAAACTGTACGCTACTGCGTGTCACGGCTGGTGCCTGTCAGCTCGGGCGAATTGACCACGCTGACAGTCCCTCCCGCCATCAACGAGGCCTATGTCGACCACGAGATGGCTCAGGCCGGCGCAGGTGAGAGCGGGCTGAAGATCCTTGATGCCGTCGAATCCGGTACGCAGGTCACTGTCACCTTCCAATTGCTGGACAGCAAGAACATGGACCTTGTCGCCGCCCTGGGGAACACCGTCATCACCGAAGGCGGACAACCAGGGAAGCTGATCCGCGTTGACCGCGTGAAGACGCTGGCCAGTGTGGCCCTGCTGCTCGATTCGTCCGGTTCCATGAAGGACCAGATGGCGCAGACCATCGCAGCAGCGAAGACTTTTGTGCTGGGATTGCCGGCAAATACAAGAATCCAGGTGGTGGACTTTGACACGGTGCCCCGCCTGCTGAAGGGCACAACCGCCAAAGAAGCACTGGCGGGTCTTGCCACCATCAAGGCCAATGGGGCGACTGCGCTGAACGATTCCATCATGCAAGGCCTGGACATGCTGAAGGATCAGCAAAGACCAACGCTGGTCGTGTTCACCGACGGCATGGATGAGGGCAGCAAAGCCACCAGGACACAGGTGATGGCGGCCGTGAAGAAGTCGGGCGTCCCGCTTTTCACGATCGGCTTTGGAGTCGCCCCCGACAGTGCCACCCTGCTTGAATTCGCCGGCGTTTCGGGAGGCATGTACTATCCGGCCCAGGACAAGACCGCCCTCGACCAGGTCTTCGCAGCAATTCTGAAGAAGCTCGGCAACATGTACACTGCCCTGTATGAGCGGCCCACGAACGCCGCCCCCACCGATGTCCCCGTCATCTCCATGGTCCTCGACACCAGCGCCTCGATGGACAAGGACCCGTCCGATCCCATCTGCAACTGGCGCATCGACAAGGTGAAAGCTATGTACCACGGCTTCATCGCCAAACTGCCGGACCCAAGCCTGGTCCAGCTGATGCGTTTCAGCGACTGGTTGTCCATCGAGCAGATCTCTACCACCCGGAAAGCGGACCTCCTGCAGGCCCTTGGCTCCCTTGAAGCCAGCAGTGGCACTGACATTCTGATGGCCACAACTGCCGCCTACGAAGCCATCCGGACTGTTCCCTCGAACAAGCGCGTCATCATCTTCATGACCGACGCGGCGCTGAAAGTTCCACCGGCATCCACGGACACGTTCGAACGCCTGCTGGTGAAGATCAAGGAAGCGGGCATTCGCTCGCTTTGGGTCGGTCTCGGCGTGGAAGAGAGCAAAGATGCGTTCGCGTGGGCGGCGAGCAAGTCCGGCGGCCGCTATGTCATCTCCGAAAACGCAGCCGTCCTGGGTGCAGCACTCGACCAGGTGCTCGCCGAAGTGAAGGCCATCCCGGCGAAGAAGCTGACACTGGCCGTCAGCGTAAAAAACACGACAGGCAAGGGGACGGCAGCTTCCTATTCCGCCAGCCGCCTTGTCGACTTCCCCATTCCTCCGCAATCCGGCAGCGCAGTGAACCTCGAAGCCATGACCTTTGAGACAGGCGCGCCATTCCGCCAATACGACAAGGACACCTCGGCACTGCTCACCGGCATGAATCTGCCCGGTAGCACCGCCGTCCAGATCACCAAACGGATTCCCTTGAATGTGTCCGGCAGCAACAGGGCCATGACATGGAAAGCCCTTGATGCATACTCTCTGACGAAACTGGGGAGCATCACCGCTCCCAGTAGAAAGAGCTTTCTGGCGATCGATATGGAAATGACCAACGTGCTTGCGAGTGCTATCCCGTATTCCATCCCGGACGTAGCATCACACGTGTTCATCGGCCTGAACGGGCGAGGCTCGTACCCCGCCTCAACCGCCACATGGCTGACAGCAACTCCCCTCATGCCTCCTGGTGAGAGCGGGCTGACCATCCAGCCCGGCAAGACAGCCAAGGGCATGCTGGTCTTCATTGTCCCGGATGAACGCATGGAGCAGGCAGAACTGCACTATTATGATACCAGCTACGGACACATCACGCTGCCACTCGTGGGCACCCCTGTCGTCCCGGACAGCAAGATAGAGACGATGCCGACAGGCGTGGCCGGCAAGTTGTCGGACACGTTCACCATGACCCTGTCCGGGGCCAAGGACCTTACGAAGATCGGCCAGGTCCAGTTGCCTGCCACCAGCCTGTTCCGCGTCGTGGAAGGCGTTCTGGAATCGAAACGGCAGGCTATCTTGAACATCAGCCCAATGGAACGTTTCCAGCTCAGGCTGGAAACCCGTTCCGGCACTTTCTTCCTGCCCATCCATCCTGCAACGGCCCTGGTCTCGTATGGTTTCCTGCGACCAGTCTCCCTTGCGCCCGGCACCACCAATCCCATACGCTTCGTCTTCCAGATTCCGACGGCCCTCAAGACTACACAGATGTCGGTATTTGGCGATCTGCACGGGGGTGCACTGGAGCTGGCGGTTGGAACCGGAAGCGTTTCCGGGATACCTTCCAACGGCCCCGTTTTTTCCGGCACCGGCGTCAAGCTAACCGTGAATGCAGTGGCCCCCATCCAGAAATTCGAGAATCAAGGCGGCAGTCTCGTGGTGGCGGACCTGACCGTCAGCGACATGCCGGATGGTACCGGCACAACCGGGTTGTCCGGTGGATTCACGCTGGTGCGGGAAGGCACAGACAAGAAAGAGAAAGTCCTGCGACCCGATGCGGTCAACGACATCCTGCTTCTTGGCATCTCGGGCTCATGGCCCGTGTACGACGGAAGCAGCCGGCGCGGCCTGATCGTGTTCCGGCTTCCTGCCGGCCTCGAGAAAGAAGCCTGGACCCTGCAGTCTCCTTACTTCACAACTCTCAAACAACCCATTTCGGCAACAGCCTACAAGGAGCCAGGGTTAATGGCCTGCCTGGCGCAAGAACGGTACGACGACTACTTCGACAAACAGCTGGCAGCGGCCGTCCAGGAATCGATCCTCGCCTGGCAGTCTCGCCTGGCGGCTAATCCGCAGAGTGGTTCCCTTCAGACGCTGGGCGTGCAGGATGTCCAGCAACAGGCGATGAACGTCCCTGTTCCCCGGTTTACGGTGGAAGGCGATCTGCGCGTAGCAGAAGTAACCACCCTCGCACAGTTCCAGGTTCTGATGCAGGGGCTCAGCTGGCTGCCATCCGAAGATGACAGGGGATTGTATCGATATGCTCCAGAAGCAGTTGTCACGCAAGGATGGGGAACGGAAAGCGATTTGTCCCGACTGGCGGGCGGCCTGCTGTCCAAGCTGGGCTATCACCCGGTGCTCCGCACCGTTCAGGTCACAAGCCAGGGAAAGCAGGCCCTGATGAAGGTGGCTGGCTTGGACTCGCTGAAGCTGACCGCAGTGCCGGCCTGGACATACACGGATGATGCAGGAAACGCGAGAGTCTTTGTGGTGCCGTTCATGAGGGATCTGGCCAATCTGGGCGGGCTCGCGTTCCTGCCGGGGACACAGGAAAAGCGGGAACAGCTGCCCCAGACCTGCGACGTGTCTGTCTATGTATCGGTCCTCCCCCTCACGAAGGGGAGCGTGACCGGGGTCACAGGTGGCATCGGGTCGGCCATGGGTGGTGCAGAGAGTGCAGGCCCTGATGCGCCGCAACAGGTTCGGGTGCTCACAACCAGGCTCGGGCTGGACGCCTGCAGCCTGGACGCCATGGACATCTACTTCTCCGGCACGACAAATGCGGGATATACCGTCAGAATGGACATAGGGGGGACGTCTCTGATCGGCGATCACACCGTGGACGTCAACCAGTTCCGCGTGGTCTCAACGCGCGTTGAAGTGCGCCTGGACGGCAAGGTCCTTCAACACGATACCCTTATGCCAGAGGGGGCTGACCTGAGTGGCTTCTTTCAGTCCCTGGCGATCAACCTGCCGGACTTGCCAGAAAAGTCAGCCGACACCTTGCGGAAGGCCGCGACCAACGCGCGTGCAGCAGCAACCAGTCCAGATGTCCCTTCTGCTCTTCGCTGGTACACGCGGAGCATCCTGAGCAGTTTTGTGGCACAACAAACAGTGAATGACGCTGAAACCGCAAGCCAGCTGGGTATAACGGTGGGCCGGACTTCCAATGCCCGCTGCCTGATTGTGACCGTACGAAAGACCACTGCGGATTCACCCCTGCAGACCAATATCGACCTGATGCAGTCCCTCGACAAGGTCCTTCGCGGAACAGACGAAGCCAAGTCCGCTTTCCGCATCGCCACCGGGCTATTTGCCTCTCGACTGGAAGGCATGGTGCTGCCGGGCAACAAGCTGGACTTCATGGACGTCTGGCAGGCAGTACCGTCAGGTACGAAACTCCACATGTTCATGCCTGAATACCGGGTGGAGACGGTGAAATACCTGAAGAGCATCCAGGCGCCGGCGGCCCTCGTATCAGCAGCAAACAAGACGACCCGCGTCCTGGTTGTGACGGACAAGCCGGCCACCGTCAATGGCTCGGAACACTGGGCCTGGCTTGAGATCGACCCGGTGACGTTTGAAACCATCAGTGTCCTGGACGACGGCTCACGTGGCGGCATGGCTGAATACGTCGAAGTGAGCCTGACGCCGGGAGCGAAGGATTTCCGCAACTTTGCCATTGGCGCCTTCCTCGGAACGCAGGACGCTATTTGGTCCGTGGCAACCTTCACTCTGCAACTGAGTGACTATGCACAGATCCTCAAGATGGCGGAATCCTTCACGTTCAAGGTCGGAAAAGTCCTCGACGCCTTCCTGACGCTCGAGTCAAGCACTGGCATCAAATTCGAAGAGGAGATGGGGCCAGTGAAGGTCGAGGTGACGCTGGACATCAACACGATGGCCAAGGAATTCTCTGACATGCTGGCAGGGAAGAGGCCGGAAATCAAGCAGAATGTCATCAACTTCATCCAGGGCTACGAAGCCGGCGCGGGCTTCTACTTCAAGATGGCTTCGAAGGCGTTGGCCAAGAAGACCGAACACTAGGGTAGCCTCAGAAGAGGAGACAGATTGCGCACGGGATGGACTCCCGCCTGCCTGGAGCCAGTGAATGGGCCGTCTACGCGGGGCGACCGCTGGGCGAGTTAATTCCTACTGGCTGCCGAAGTTCTTGAGATACTCCGCCACAGACCGGTTCATCTCCAGGGAGAAGTCGGACAGGTACTTGCGTTCACAGAGCGCCTCGATAGTCTCCTTGTCGCCACGCTCTGAAACCATGCCAAGAAGCTCATCCGATTCCATCTTCCGGTAGCGGTTCTCGTGGACGATATGGTTCCTGCCGAAGCGTGCCGGCTTTGTGCGATCCAGCTGCTGCTTCGTCGGATAGCCGTACACAACCATAGCCGCCGGCATGGTGAATGCGGGGAGTGCCAGCAGTGTTCTCACCTGTTCGCAGTTCTCAAGGACGTCGCCGATGTAGCAGGATCCGAGCCCCAATGACTGAGCGGCCACCACGGTGTTCTGCGCAGCGATGAACGCGTCGGCGCACGCGAGAATCAGATCGCCGACAGCTGGTCTCCGCACTACGAGTCCCGCCGCCTGGTACGTCTCGTACCACCGCTCATAGTCGGCGACGAAGACCAGTACGAGTGGCGCCTTGGCAATGAACGGCTGGTGGTCGCACAACACCGCCAGCTGTTCCTTGACCTGCTGATCGGTCACGTCGATGATCGTGTAGAACATCATGTTGCCGGCGGTCGGCGCTTCGAAGGCCGCCCCGATCACGTCGCTTTTGACGGCATCGGGCACGGTCCTGTCCTCAAAGATGCGTACCGACTTTCTCTCCCGGAGCTGCCGGATGACCTCGTTTGCCTCGTTCATGGATTACCCTCCTCCTCGTTCTGCTTCAAGGTCAAGAACAAACTGTGGTACGCTGGAGCGGAAGAAGTGCTTGATGGCCGACCACTGTAGGGGCTTTCCTTCGATGAGTGTCGTGCCGAAGCGCTGGATCGCATTGTGGGCAACGACACGAAACGGCGTGGTCCTCAGCACTGTGTAGAGGTCCACGAAGTCGCGCCTCGCTCCGCGCTGCATGATGGCGATGAGCTTCATCCCGGCAATATCGATGGTGCTCGCCACCGAGGCGCTGCTGAATCGCTCCATGGGTTCGGCAAAGGGATAGGGATACTGGAACAGCGATACCTTGACGCCGTCTGCTATCATCACCGCGGTCCCCTGCTCCAACTTCAACACCTGAACATTGGCCGACGTAGCCTGCACAGCCTGAACGATGGCGGCAGGATCAAACTCGTTGCCGGTGAAGAAGTCAAAGTCGACAGACACGCGGTGACCAACATGCAACGCAAGAGCTGTACCACCTGCCAGCACAGGGCTATACCGTTGGAGGGCGGAGGCGACGACAGGCAGGAGACGCGCGGCCTCGTGCTGCAAGCACTCAGGATGCACAGGGCACCTCCCTGCCGAACCACAGGTTCCAGAATACTCGCGAGCGTGGTGAGAGTCCCTTGGAAAGCGTCAGGACCTGGGCGATCGTGGTGCCGGCATATCGGTGCTGCAACCATCGCACGTCCTGCAGGTCCCCCATCTCGAGGACACGCTCAATAATGGCAGTCGCATGCCGAGCGGAATCCAGCGACTCGGAATCTGTGTCCCAGAACAGGCGGCGCATGCGGGCAGGAATCCCCTTCTCCTCGGACAGGCTGTCCACTATGGCTTGCACATCAGGCCTGCTCATGGGCCCAAGGTAGGTCTGGACAGTGCGCTTGCCCTCGCGTCGAGAGACATACGCGTACTGCCCTCCGTGAATCGTGCGAACGACGATAGTCATCTTCTGGACCTCCTCAGAACATTTTACACAGCATGCCGTGTAAATCAAGAGTCTGATGACCCAGAGAGGCAAATATGCTACCATGGGCGTGGAGGTGCAACGTGGAGGAATTGGCTACAAGCACCGCACTGTTGGTCATCGACGTTCAGCAGGGACTGTTTGAGGAACCGACGCCCGTCTACCAGGCCGATGAAGTCTTGAAGAACATCAACGCGCTGGTCGACCGCGCTCATGCTGCCAGCGTCCCCGTGTTCTGGGTCCAGCACTCTACCAAGACGGACCTGATCGAGGAGAGCCATGACTGGCAACTGCATCCCGAGCTGAAGCCACTGACAACGGACCACTTCATCCGCAAGCACCACGGCAACGCATTCCAGGACACACCACTCAAGGGTGAACTGAACGGTCTGAAGGTCGGCAAGGTCGTGGTGGTAGGGCTGGTGACGGACGGCTGCGTGCAGGCAACCTGCAAGGGCGCCCACGCTCTGGGCTACGACGTCACGCTGGTGAAGGATGCCCATAGCACGGAAAGCCCGGACGGCGAGCACGTCATCGAACATTGGAACGAGAAGCTCAGCCAGGGGGTCGTGCACCTTGTG
Organism: Caldisericota bacterium; assembly: GCA_026390245.1. Lineage (GTDB taxonomy): Bacteria > Caldisericota > Caldisericia > Cryosericales > Cryosericaceae > Cryosericum. The sequence goes on along the minus strand of JAPLGI010000050.1, from coordinate 317 downwards.
GCGACGGCTGACCTGGACTTCGGATCACTGGACTCGAGGTGATCACCAGATCGCAAGTGAGAAGCTGGATTCCCGCCTTCGCGGCCAGATCAACTCAAATGTATTCCTTTGCCTGGTCCTCGCCCCGGAGAACCCTCAGGGCGGCACTGGCCAGCGCCTCAAGTTCCTCTTCGCCCGGATAGACCTTGACGGGGGCAATCCATGCGACACGCTCTGTCACCTCTGCAACAAGCGTATCATTGAAGGCCTTCCCTCCCGTAAGAAGGATTGCCTCCACATTGCCCTTGAGCACGGTTGCCATGGCACCGTTCTCCTTG